>NZ_JBSFJW010000020.1:0-162024 GCF_053598255.1 Streptomyces sp. NPDC001157 | reverse complement strand
TTCACGCGCCCACAACCCGACACCAGCGTGGCCCCCACCCATAACCAGACCAACGAGCGAACTGGCCAACAGTCACGACAAGCACCGTTGCAGTATTAGACCGTGTTTGAGATCTACTGGGATGCCAGCCATGCGGTGTACCACTCGCGAAAGTCTGGTCCTGGGGTCAGACCACCCCACACGCGGTCATCAAGCCATACTTGTCCGGCATTGCTCCCCGTGATGACCAGGCGGGAGAAGGTGCCGCAGCCAGACTCGCCGAGGACTAGTGTCCCTGCGACGGAGTAGTCAGCGTTGCCTTCCCGGCCTGGTCCCGGCCATTCGGTGGTGTGCACGAACGCGCTTGCCAGGAAGCCCACATGCAGACACGCTGCCCGAAGGTCGTGCAGGGCCTCTTCCTCGTCTACTTCTTCTGCCAGGCCCAAGAGCCCGTAGTCCGGCCCTGCTCCACCACCGGCGACGGTACTCAGGAAGCTTCGGTAGGCAGCAGGAAGAGTGATGCCGTGCAGCTGCTCGAAGTGTCGGATCGTCTCCTCCGCCAGGGGCGCGTGAAGCCGGTACCCGTGGTGCGAAGCGCCGAAGCGGCGACGCTCGGGGTCTTCCAGGGCCATCGCGGCAACACGCGAGCGCACCGAGGCGCCGTTCCAGGTCCCCCTTGGGGCAGCAGCATCACTGGTCACGCCTGGACAGTACCGGTGTACGGCCTCACCTGGATCAACGGCTTGGGGCCAGGCCGCGCGGCGGGACAGCCGCGGGTGAGTCGGCGGACCATGATGCCGATCATCGCCCAGCGGATCATCGTCTCCGAGTGGGCAGGGCTGGTCTCGTAATCCCTGGCGAGGCGCCGGTGAGCGGTAAGCCACGCGAAGGTGCGTTCCACCGCCCAGCGCTTGGGCTGAACCTGGAAGCCGCGCTGGTCAGGATCCTTGCGGACGATCTCCAGCTCGCGGCCGAGGATTTGGGTGGCCCAGTCGACCAGACGGCCGGCGAAGCCCTGGTCTGCCCAGACCTTACGGACCCCGGGGTGGTCGAGCCTGGTCCACAGCAGCGGCCGCTTCGCGCCGTCGCGGTCCTGGACGCTCGCCGCGACGACGTGAACGGCCAGGAGCAGGCCGAGGGTGTCGGTGACGATGAACCTCTTGCGGCCCTTGACCTTCTTGCCCGCGTCGAAGCCCCTGGTGGCGGCGGGGACGGTATCCGCGGTGCGGACGGACTGGGAATCGATCAGGCCCGCGCTCGGCTCCGCGTCGCGGCCGTCAGCTTCACGGATCTTGCTGCGCAGGGCGTCATGGACGCGCTCGACGGCGCCGTCGTCGTGCCACCACGTGAAGTACCAGTACACCGTCGGCCACGGCGCGAAGTCCTTCGGCAGCTGCCGCCAGGAACACCCGGTCCGCACCACGTAGAAGATCGCGTCGAGGATCCGCCGTCGCGGGTGCTTCTCCCGTCGACCACCTTTCGGGCCCACCCGCGCTGGCGGGAGCAACGGCTCCACCAGTGCCCACTGCTCATCCGTCAGGTCCGACGGATACCCACCCCCAACACTGCTCACCGCGAGCTCAACGAGCGCCTCAGTAACGAGACACGGCAGATCTCAAACACGGTCTTAGCTCGTCAGTGGCCTCGCAAGGCGAGAACTTCCGGGACGTCAGCAACGAGCGAAGGTCCATTTCCGCCACCCTTTCCTTCCGCCGCCCGACTCGCGGTACCGGACTGGAGAGCGGCATGCGTTAGCGTGGCGGGTGTTAACGGCGAGCCCGTGCTGGTTCGTGCTGGTTTTTGAGGTGCAGTGGGGGTAGACGTGCAGGTCAGAGCGATTTCATGAAATTGCTGCACACTTCCGACTGGCATCTGGGCCGGGCGTTCCATCGGGTGAACATGCTCGGGGCCCAGGCCGAGTTCATCGGTCACCTCGTCACGACCGTGCGTGAGCGCGCTGTGGACGCGGTGGTCGTGTCGGGGGACGTGTACGACCGGGCGGTGCCGCCGCTGGCCGCGGTCGAGTTGTACGACGACGCGCTGCACCGCCTCGCCGACCTGGGCGTGCCCACGGTGATGATCTCCGGGAACCACGACTCGGCCCGCCGGCTGGGCGTCGGCGCCGGCCTCATCGGGCGGGCCGGCATCCATCTGCGGACCGAGCCGTCGGCGTGCGGGACACCGGTGGTGCTCTCCGACGCCCACGGTGACGTGGCCTTCTACGGGCTGCCGTATCTCGAACCGGCCCTGGTCAAGGACGAGTTCGGCGTGGAGAAGGCGGGACACGAGGCGGTGCTCGCAGCCGCCATGAACCGGGTCCGCGCCGACCTCGCGACACGCGCGCGGGGCACGCGTTCCGTCGTCCTCGCGCACGCCTTCGTCACCGGCGGCGAGGCCAGCGACAGCGAGCGGGACATCACCGTCGGCGGGGTCGCCGCCGTGCCCGCCGGGGTCTTCGACGGTGTGGATTACGCAGCACTCGGCCATCTGCACGGCTGCCAGACGATCACCGAGCGGGTGCGCTACTCCGGCTCCCCGCTGCCGTACTCCTTCTCGGAGGCCGACCACCGCAAGACCATGTGGCTCGTCGATCTGGGCGCGGACGGCTCCGTCACAGCCGAGCGCGTCGACTGCCCCGTGCCGCGACCGCTGGCCAGAATCCGGGGCACCCTGGAGGATCTGCTCGGCGATCCCGGGCTCGCACGGCACGAGGAGGCGTGGGTCGAAGCCACTCTCACCGACCCGGTCCGCCCGGCCGATCCCATGGCCCGGCTCACCGAGCGCTTCCCGCACACCCTCAGTCTCGTCTTCGACCCCGAGCGGGCACCGGACGACCCGGACGTGTCGTACGCCAGGCGGCTCGCCGGCCGCAGCGACCAAGAGATCGCCGAGGACTTCGTCGCCCATGTGCGCGGCGCGGGGCCCGACGAACGCGAACAGGCCGTGCTGCGGGACGCTTTCGACGCGGTGCGTGCCGACGAGGCCGTGCGGGAGGTGGCCCGATGAGGCTGCACCGGCTGGACATCACGGCGTTCGGGCCGTTCGGCGGCTCGCAGACCGTCGACTTCGGGGAGCTGTCGGCCGCCGGACTGTTCCTGCTGCACGGACCGACGGGAGCGGGCAAGACGTCCGTCCTCGACGCCGTGTGCTACGCGCTGTACGGCTCCGTCCCCGGCGCCCGCCAGAGCAGCCAGGGCCTGGCCCTGCGCAGCGACCACGCGGCATCCGGTACGCGCACCGGGGTGACCCTCGAACTGACCGTCGCCGGACGCCGATTGGAGGTCACCCGGCAGCCGCCCTGGGAGCGCCCCAAGAAGCGCGGCTCGGGCACGACGCTGGAGAAGGCCCAGAGCTGGCTGCGCGAGTACGACGCGACGGCCGGCGCCTGGAAGGACCTCAGCCGCTCGCACCAGGAGATCGGCGAGGAGATCACCCAGCTGCTCGGCATGAGCCGCGAGCAGTTCTGCCAGGTCGTCCTGCTGCCCCAGGGGGATTTCGCCCGCTTCTTGCGCGCCGACGCCGAGGCGCGCGGCAAGCTGCTGGGCCGCCTCTTCGACACCCAGCGCTTCGCCGAGGTCGAGAAGCGGCTCGCGGAGCGCCGCCGCGCGGCCGAGGCGCAGGTGCGGGAGGGGGACGCCGCACTGCTGGCCGATGCACACCGCATGCAACAGGCGGCGGACGGCGCCCTGGAACTGCCTCAACTGGCGCCGGGGGAGCCGGGGTTGGCGGAGGCAGTCCTCGGTGCCGCGGCCGTCGCCCGCAGCACCGCGCGGGAACAGTTGACCGTCGCCCACTGCCGCCTCACGGCCATGGAATCTGTGCAGGCGGCCGTCGAGCGCACGCTGAGCGACGTACGCGAGGTGGCCCGGCTGCAGCAGCGGTTCGCCGAGGCGCGCGAGCGCGCCGCACGGCTGGAGGAGCGGGCCGTCGCGTATCGGGAGGCACAGGCGCGCATGGAGCGGGCCCGCAAGGCCGAGGCGGTGGCGCCCGCGCTGGAGCTGCGGGAGGCCGCCGAGGCGGAACACCGGCGCGCCGCGCAGGCGGAGACACGCGCGCGTGCACTGCTGCGGGAAGCCCTCGATGCGGGGCACACGGACTTCCGGGCGGGGAGCGCGTGGCCGCGAGATGCCCTCGAAGAGGGCGAAGTGACCGGGCTCGCGGGGCGGCGGGACGACGACGGCGACAGGGGCGCGGGGAACTGCGCGACCAGCCATGACAAGCCCGCACCCGGCACACATCGCGCACTCCCCTCTGCTCCCCCCGATGCGGCCGGGATTGCCGGGCCGCGCGAGGGGTTCGCGACCGGCGATGAGGCCGGTGCTCCGCAGTCGCGACACGCTGTTGCCGAAGCTGCCGCCACCGGACTCGCGGGGCCGCGGGACGCGGTCGCCGAACCCGGCACACGAGAGGAGCTGCCGGGCGCGCGTGGCGACACCGCCCCCCGCGAGGAGCCGTGCGGTGCTCTCGCCGACGCCGCTGCCGCGGGGCTGGCCGCGGCCGCACGCCGGACCGCCGAGGAGCTCGGTGGCCTGGAGTCCGCCCGGCGCGCCGAGCAGCGACTGGCCGAACTCGTCGCGGAGCGTGCCGGCCTGGACCGGCAGGAGCGCGCCGACGAGGACGTACTGCAGGAGGCCGAGGCCTGGCTCGCGGACTGGGAGACGACCCGCGCCGGACTACAGGCCCGTATCGAATCCGCGCAGGAAGCCGCGACCAGGGCCGAGCAACTCGGCGTGCAGCGCGAGCCCGCACAGCGCAGGCTCGGCGCGGCCCGCCAGCGCGACCAGCTCGCCCGCGACACCGACGAGGCTCAGGTGCGCGTGCTCGCCGCCCGCGAAGGTTCCACCGAGGCTCGCGCTCACTGGCTCGACCTCAAGGAACAGCGTCTGAACGGCATCGCGGCCGAGCTGGCCGCGGGCCTCACCGACGGCGAGCCGTGCGCCGTCTGCGGAGCCACCGAACACCCCGCGCCCGCGCGCAAGGTCGCCGGGCACGTCGACCGCGAGGCCGAGGAGCGCGCCCTCGCCGACTTCCAGCGCGCCGACGAACAGCGCGCCGAGGCCGAGCGGCGACTCGGCGTCGTACGAGAGGCACTGGCCGCCGCCACCGCCGAGGCTGGCGACACGCCCACGGCCCGACTCGCCGAAGAGGTGGAGGAGCTGGAGCGGCTGTACGTACAGGTGCGCGGCGCCGCTTCCGACCTGCACCCGGCGAGCGAGCAGCTGCGGCGGGCCGAGCAGGAGCACGAGCGGCGGCGGGCGGTGCGGCAGGAGGCGGCGGTCAGAGTCGCCTCGCGGGTGGGCCACCGCGAGCGGCTCGACCGCGAACGGAGCGACCTGGAAGGGGAGTTGGTACAGGCGCGCGGCACAGCGGGTAGCGTGGCCGCGCGGGCCGCGCAGCTGGAGCGGCAGGTCGCGCTGCTCACCGAGGCCGCCGAGACCGCGCGGGTGGCCGAGGACACCGCCCAGCGGCTCAAGGACGCGGACGCCCGGCTCGCCGACGCCGCCTTCCGCGCCGGCTTCGAGACCCCGCAGGCCGCGGCCGCCGCACTTCTGGACGACGCCGCGCACCGCGAGCTCCAGCACCGCCTCGATGCCTGGCAGTCCGAGGAGGCCGCCGTACGCGCCGTTCTCGCCGAGGCGGACACCGCGGCCGCCGCCCAGCAGCCACCCGCCGACCTCGCCTCGGCGCAACGTGCCGCCGCCGTCGCAGCCCAGCGGCTGCGCGACGCCGCCTCCGCACGCGACACGGCCGCCCGCCGCTGCGCCGAACTCGACCGGCTCTCCGCCCGGTCCACCGCGGGCGTACGACGCCTGGCCCCGCTGCGCGAGGAGTACGACCGGGTGGCGCGCCTGGCCTCCCTCGCCGCGGGCACCTCTGCGGACAACGAGCGGAAGATGCGCCTGGAGTCGTATGTGCTGGCGGCCCGCCTGGAACAGGTGGCCGCCGCCGCGACCGTGCGGCTGCAGCGCATGTCGTCCGGCCGCTACACCCTCGTCCACTCCGACGACCGGACCGGACGCGGCCGCAGTGGTCTGGGACTGCACGTCGTCGACGCATGGACCGGGCGCGAGAGGGACACGGCGACGCTCTCGGGCGGCGAGACGTTCTTCGCCTCCCTGGCGCTCGCCCTCGGTCTCGCGGACGTCGTCACCGACGAGGCCGGCGGAGTCCGCCTGGACACACTCTTCATCGACGAGGGCTTCGGCAGCCTCGACGACCAGACCCTCGACGAGGTCCTCGACGTGCTCGACTCCCTGCGTGAGCGCGACCGCAGCGTCGGCATCGTCAGCCATGTCGCCGACCTGAGACGCCGTATCCACGCACAACTGGAGGTCGTGAAGGGGAGATCGGGCTCGGTGGTCCGGCAGCGAGGTCAGTGACCGAGGGGCCGCCGGGGCAGCGGGGACGAGTAGACGACGCTCGTGGTCACCGAACCGAGCGCGCCGATCTTGCCCGACACCTCCTCCAGGTGGCGCATCGAGCGGGCGGCGACCTTGATGACGAAGCAGTCGTCGCCCGTCACATGGTGGGCTTCCAGGATCTCGGGCGTGACGGCGACGAGGTCGTGGAAGGGCTTGTAGTTGCCGTTCGGATAGCGCAGCCGTACGAACGCGAGGATCGGCAGCCCCAGCCGCTCGGGGTCCACGACGGCCGCGTACCCCTGGATGACGCCCGCCTCCTCCAGGCGGCGCACCCTTTCGGTGACCGCGCTCGGCGACATGGAGACGGCGCGTGCCAGCTCGGCGAAGCTGGCCCGGCCCTCGCGCTGGAGGACGTCGAGGATGCGCCAGTCGGTGGCGTCCGGGGAATACACGGTCATGACGGAGAGATAGCAGGGGAATCCCCGGCCGGGCAAGGAACAGGCCGGGGAATGCCCCTTCTGGGAGGTCATCGGCGGCCATAGATTTCTGGCGGTAGCGACAACGTCGGAGAAAGCAGGCCAGATCATGAGCAGCACCGCGACCACCGTCAGCCCAGTCCTGCGTGTGGCCCCGGCGGCCCCGGCCGAGGCCGCCGCCTACTTCCGCGCGAGCCTCGCCTTCCACGCCGACGTGTCGGACGTCGCCTCCGCACTCGCCTCCGACGGCGACCCCGGCTTCGTCGTCCTGGACTCCCGCTCCACCGAGTCCTGGGACCAGGGCCACATCCCCGGTGCGGTTCACCTGTCGACCGCCCTCATCCCCGAGCAGGCCGAACAGCTCCTCGACAAGTCGGTTCCGGTGGTCACGTACTGCTGGGGCCCCGGCTGCAACGGCGCCGCCCGCGCCGCGCTCGCCCTCGCCGAACTCGGCTACCAGGTCAAGGAGATGCTCGGCGGCTTCGAGTACTGGGTGCGCGAGGGCTTCGAGTACGAGACCTGGCAGGGGCGCGAGCGCCGCCCCGGCGACCCGCTGACGGTCCCGGTGGCGGCGGAGGACTGCGGCTGCTGAGCCGAACCGCCACGGGGAGGGACGGGGGACGGCGGAGTCACGCGTTCCGCAGCCGTGTACGGTTCTGCGACATGGTGCGATACGCGGAACCCGGTGCGCTGGAATGGGTCGAGTCGGGCGGCGGTCCGCTCATTGCGGTGCCGGAGACTGTGCTGCCGTTCTGGGCGGGTGCCGACGGTGAGGAGACCGCCTCCGACTACGACCGGGCCTGCGAGGTCGACGGTTTCGTGGGGCTGCTTCCGGTCGGCGACTCGGCCGCGCTGGTCCTGGGCGACGAACCCGCCTCCACCGCCTTCCTGCCCGAGCACGCCACCTTCATACGGTGGTGGGCGGCGAACTCGGAGGCCGAACTCCTGGCCGGTGTCCCCGCGGCCCTCGCCACGGCGGACTGGGGGCACGAGGTGCGCTGGGAAGTGCCCGGACCGGTCGTGCTGTTCGACTCGGCCTGGCCCGGACCCGAAACCGAGCGGACCGACTGCCTCCGTGTCGCGCTGGAGCCGGGCCGGTACGCCGTGCGCGCGGCCAATGTCCAGCCGGGGCCGGAGACTTGGCTGGGTCTCGTACAGCTGCGGCGTATCGAGCGCGGATAGTCGAGTGCGGGCGGTCGGGCGCGGGCGGTCGGGGTACGGACAAGTGCGTGCGCCGGGTCGAAGCGCTGACCGTCTGGTCATTCGTGCCCTGGCTTCCGCATCCCGCCCGCGAGACCTGGGCCGTGAGTTGCTGCCTCCGTGTGGTCGTGCCGCCCTGGTGACCAGGGCCGGCAGACGTGGCGGCATCGGATACGAGGCGATCGCCTCCCGTTTTCCGTCCAGGCGTTGGGGCATGCCCGGCGACCCCGCCCGCCTCATCGCGTGGCTCGCCACGGACGAGGCGGACTGGACCGCCGGCCAGGTGATCGACTCGGAGAGCGGCTTCCGCCGCTGACCTGCCGGGCGTCAGAGCTGGGCGAGCTCGTCCACCAGGTCGTCCAGGCCGAGCGAGCCCTGCGAGAGTGCCGCCATGTGCCATGCCTTGAGGTCGAACGCGTCGCCGTGCCGCTCGCGTGCCTTCTCGCGGCCCTGCAGCCAGGCCCGTTCGCCGAGCTTGTAGCCGATCGCCTGGCCGGGGATGGTCAGGTAGCGGGTCAGCTCGCTCTCCACGAAGTCCGCGGGCCGGCTGCTGTGGGCGCCGAAGAACTCCTGGGCCAGCTCGGGAGTCCAGCGCTCGCCGGGGTGGAAGGGGGAGTCCGCGGGGATGTCCAGTTCCAGGTGCATGCCGATGTCGACGATGACCCGGGCCGCCCGCATCATCTGTGCGTCGAGGTAGCCGATCCGCTGCTCCGCGTCCGTGAGGTAGCCGAGCTCGTCCATCAGCCGCTCCGCGTACAGCGCCCAGCCCTCGATGTTGGCGCTGACCCCGCCGATGGTGGCCTGGTAGCGGGAGAGGTCCGCGGCGATGTGCGCCCACTGCGCGAGCTGCAGGTGATGACCGGGGACGCCTTCGTGATACCAGGTCGAGACGAGGTCGTAGACCGGGAAGCGGGTCTGCCCCATCGTCGGCAGCCAGGTGCGGCCCGGACGGGAGAAGTCCTCCGACGGGGGCGTGTAGTACGGGGCTGCCGCGCTGCCGGGCGGGGCGATGCAGGACTCCACCTTCCGTACTCGCTCGGCGAGTTCGAAGTGTGTGCCGTCGAGTTCGTCGATCGCCTGGTCCATCAGGCCCTGCAGCCAGTCGCGGACCTCGTCGACGCCGTCGATGTGCTTGCCGTGCTGGTCGAGGTGCGCGAGCGCCACCCAGGGCGTCTCGGCGCCGGGAAGGATCTTCTCGGCCTCCTGCTTCATCTCGCCGAGCAGCCGGTGGAACTCGGCCCAGCCGTACGCGTACGCCTCGTCCAGGTCGAGGTCCATGCCGTTGAAGTAGCGCGTCCAGCGCCCGTACCGCTCACGGCCGACGGTGTTCGGCGCGTCCTCGATCGCCGGCGCGTACACGTCGCGCATCCAGTCGCGCAGCTCCACGACGGCCGCGGTCGCTGCGCGGGCCGCCTCGTCGAGCTCCGCGCGCAGCGATTCCGGGCCCGCCGACGCGAAGTCCTCGAACCAGCCGCGGCCCTTGCCGTCCGTGTCCGACCATTCGGTGAGCTGCTCGACGAACGTGGCCGTGGGACGCGGAGCCGCGTACAGCTTGCGCTCCAGACCGAGGGAGAGGGACTCGCGGTAACCGGCGTACGCGGCCGGCACGGCACGCAGCCGCTCGGCGATCGCCGCCCAGTCCTCCTCCGACTGGTTCGGCGTCACGGTGAACACCTCGCGCACCGAGTGCGCGGGCGTGGCCATGTTCCCGACGCGGCACAGGCCCTCCTCGGCCTCATGCACGGCCAGTTCGGCGGTCAGCCGCTCACGCAGCAGCCGACCGCAGCGGCGCTCGATGTCACTGTCGGCGCCAGGTCGCCGCTCGGCCTCGTCGAGCCGCGCCAGTGTCCGCCGTGCCAGTTCCGCGAGCGCCTCCTGGCCCGCGGGCGAGAGGTCGGGCAGCTTGCTCGAACTCTCCTTCACACCGAGGTACGTACCGGTCACCGGGTCGAGGGCGATGAGCTCGTCGACGTATGCGTCGGCGACCTCGCGGGGCAGCGGGTTCGTGGTCTGTGGCATGCGGTCCATCCTCATACGAGTGGCCGCCGCACGTCACCCGGATTGAGCCGAGGGCGTAGGACGTCCGCCCGGGTGGCATCCCGGAAGCCGGACGGCCCGGCGTTTCCGCCGGGCCGTCCCCAGGTGTCCTGTGCCGGGAGCTAGTCCCGTGCGATCCGCTCGCCGACCTGCTCCTGCGCCGCCTCGTACGGCAGTCGGGAGCCGGCCTGGCCTGCCTGCAGGCGGGCCGTGATGACCAGCGTGCCCTCCTCGATCTGGTAGTCGAGGGGGAGCCCCAGGCCGCGCATCGCCGCGACCATGCCGGTGTTCGAGGCCTGGGTCACGGCGTACACGCTCTCGCAGTTCGCCTCGGTCGCCATCGCCACCAGCCGCTCCAACAGTTCACCGCCGATGCCGCGGCGCTGCCACTTGTCCTCGATGAGCAGCGCGACCTCGGTCTCGTCGCCGTCCCACAGCAGGTGGCCGAGGCCGACGAGGCGTCCCGACGCGGTCTGCACCGCGAGGGTGCGGCCGAATCGCGGGCTGAGCAGATGGTTCAGGTAACGGTCCGCGTCGCCGACCGGCCCGTGGTAGCGCATGCCGAGCGTGCGCGCCGAGCACCGCTCGTGCATCGCCTTCGCGGCTTCCAGGTCGCGTACGTCGGCCCGGCGCACGGTGATCTCGTTGCCCTCGGGCAGCGTCAGCACGTCCTGGCTGTGCGGCACGCGCGGGCCGAGCCGGGCGTCCAGCTCCACCAGCGCCCGCGCCCGGGCGAACTCGGTCGGGGTGAACGGCAGATACGGCCGCTCCACGGTGATCACTCCGCCTTCCGGCGCCCGCAGTCGCATCACGGTGTCCTCCAGCGCCCCCTCCACGGGCACGCCTGCCGGACCGCGGCCACCGCCGACCGGCGTGGCGGGCAGCTGACGGATGGTGCACCGGCCGAGCAACTGCCGTAGCGCGAGAGGCAGTTCGGCCGCGTCCAGGGCGGTGCGGGCGGCCAGGCCCAGGACCCGGGTGGGGGCGTCCACCAGATCGTGGGCGTCGGCCCGCTCGATCCAGGTGTCGGCGCCCCCGGCCAGCGAGACCACCTTGGTGAGCTCGGACGCCATCAGGCCGCCGGGAGCCCGCAGCAGGAACTCGTCCACCGTGCCGTCGGCCAGTGGATGCGTCTGCAGGCTCAGGATGTCGACCTGCCGCCCGGCCAGCGCCGTGCACAGCGCGGCCAGCGACCCCGGTTCGTCCTTCACCGTCGTCCGCATCCGCCACAGCGCGCTCTGACCGGGCACGGTCTCCGGCGTCGCCGACGACTCGGCGGACGGCCCGGCCTGCTGCTCCTGCGGCAGCGACCGGGCGTCGGTATCGCCGGCCGGAGGTGCATGACCGTGGCGGCGTGTCCACCATGTGTGGAACCCCGCGGTGGCGGCGAGGGCGACCGCCGAGATCGCCAGCAGCGCCGGGCCGTCGGGTCCGTGCCCGACCAGGTTCGCCACGCCGTCGGCCACGGCGACGGACGTGAACAGGGCGGCGAGTTCCACGACGTCGCGCCGCCAGTGGTGCACGGGACGGCCGTGCCTCGCACGGGTCACATCAGACATTTCTCGACTCATGCAACCACTGTGGAGGAAACGTGTTGCGTGATCACGAACGCCTTGTGACTGATCGGTAAAGTGTGCTTATGCTCCTTTTGTAGCCGCGTAAACGCTTACGGGGCAGGCGGGCTCGCGGCCTCGGAGCGGCACCGCGCACCGGGGGATGACGCCGGTGCGCGGCCCACGGGAAAGGGTACGGGAGTCACTGGCCGACCCGGCCCGGCTGCAGCACCTGCGTGAACAGTACGGTGCCGTCGTATTCGCGCAGCCGCACCGTCAACTCGCCGCTGTCCCCGTCGATGTCGACCTCGCCGAAGAACTGGTAGCCCTGGGCCGGCGAGACGTTCGCGGTCGTCGGCGCCTTCACGAACACCCGGTCGGGTCCGAACGTGTTGTCGAGAGCGTTGGCCGGGAAGGCGCCGGCGTTGAGCGGGCCGGACACGAACTCCCAGAACGGCGCGAAGTCCTTGAACGCGGCCCGTGACGGGTCGTAGTGCTGGGCGGAGGTGTGGTGCACGTCGGCCGTCAGCCACACGGTGCCGGTGATCCGCCGGTGCTTGATGAACCGCAGCAGTTCGGCGATCTGCAGCTCGCGGCCCAGCGGGGCGCCCGGGTCGCCCTGGGCGACGGCCTCGAAGTTCGGCTTGCCCTCGACGGGGTCGGGCACGACCAGTCCGAGCGGCATGTCGTTGGCGATCACCTTCCACACCGCGCGGGACTTGGCGAGTTCCCGCTTGAGCCACTCCAGCTGCTCGCGGCCGAGGATGCCCACCGGGTCGGTGGTCTGGTTGTCCGGCGAGTTGGCGTTGCGGTAGGTGCGCATGTCGAGCACGAACACGTCCAGCAGCGGGCCGCGGCTGACCTTGCGGTAGATCCGGCCGTCCGGGCGGCCGCTGATGGTGGAGATCGGGAAGTACTCGGAGAAGGCCTGCCGGGAGCGCAGGGCCAGGTCGTCCAGCTTCGTGCCGGCCGGGTAGGGCGTGCCGGTGCCGATGACCTCGCCCGGGTACCAGTTGTTGCGGACCTCGTGGTCGTCCCACTGGATGATGTTCGGCACCTGGGCGTTGAAGCGGCGCAGCGCCTGGTCGAGCAGGTTGTAGCGGAAGTTGCCCCGGTAGTCGTCCAGGGTGGTCGCGACGTGCGACTTCTCCTCGGTGGTGATGTTGCGGTACAGGCTGCCGTCGGGCAGCGCCTGCGTGGCGGAGATGACGCCGTCGGCGTAGATGTTGTCGCCGCTGCACAGGAAGAAGTCCGGGTCGACCTTCGCCATGGCGTCGAAGATCCGGTAGCCGCCGATCGACTCGTTGATGCCCCAGCCCTGTCCGGCCAGGTCGCCGGACCACACGAACTTCACGCCCTGGCGGCGCTTCGCCGGGGCCGTACGGAAGGTGCCGGTCACCGGTTCGCCGGTGCGGCGCGGGTCGTCCGGATCGGCCAGCAGCACGCGGTAGTGGATCTGCTCGCCGGACGGCAGTCCGCGCAGCCGGGTGGTGCCGGTGAAGTCCGAGTCCGCGCCGAGCAGCGGGCCGTGCCATCTGTGCGGGTTGCGGAAGGACTCGGTCGCGGACGTCTCGACGATCATCCGGGCCGGACGGTCGGAGCGCACCCACACCAGACCCGAGTGGCAGGTCACGTCTCCCGCCTGCACACCCCAGTTCGCGCTGGGCCGGCCGGACAGGGCGAACGCCGGTGCCGCGCCGAGGGAGGTGGGCAGGGTCAGGGCCGCGGACGCGGCGAGGGAGCCGCGCAGGACGCTGCGACGACCAGGGAGTGAAAGGGACATAGGGGGCCTCCAGGACGGGATCCGGCCAGTGTGCGGTGCCACAACTACTCGGGCGCCGCAGCGCACACGGAAACCACAAGTGAACAACTGACCACTGAGGCAAGGGAACTGGTGTGCGGTATCAGTGGCTCCGTCGGCGCAAGGGTTGAGCCATCTGCCGGTCAGCCGATGGTCAGACGGCGGTGGCCCGGGCCATCAGTCGTATGCCGTCCTGGATTCGTGCGGGTGGCTGATGCGCGTACCCCAGAACCAGTTGCACGTCCCCGGTCTCGACATGCCTGTGCGTGTAGTCCGCCAGCCCGCGTACGGACACTCCGGCCGCCGTCACCCGATCGAGGAACCGCTCCAGGGGGCCATACCGTTCCGGCAGCCGGGCGATGACGTGGAGTCCCGCCGCGATCCCGGCGACCTCCGCGCCCGGGAAGTGCTCCCGCAGCGCGGCCACGAGCGCATCGCGCCGTTCCCGGTACGCCCGCTGGCAGCGGCGGAGCTGGCGGTCGTAGTCGCCCCGCTCCACGAAGCGGGCGAACAGCGCCTGGTCGATGGTGGGATGGCCGAGGTCCATGGTGCGCTTGCGCTCGACGACCTCCTCGGCCAGCGCCTCGGGCACCAGCAGCCAGCCCAGCCGCAGGCCCGGGGCGAGTGACTTGCTGACCGAGCCCGTGTAGGCCACGTGTTCCGGGTCCAGCCCCTGCAGTGCCCCCACGGGGGCACGGTCGTAGCGGAAGTCCCCGTCGTAGTCGTCCTCCAGGACGAGCCCGTCCACGGACCGCGCCCAGTCGAGCAGTTCGGTGCGGCGGCGCGCGGAGTAGGCGATCCCGGTGGGGAACTGGTGGGAGGGCGTCGTCACCACGGCCCGCACGCCCGAGTCCCGCAGCGCTCCGACGACGATGCCCTCGCCGTCCAGGGGCAGGGGCACGGTGGTGACACCGGCCGAGGCGTACAGGTCGTCGTGCTGGGGGCTGCCGGGATCCTCGACGCCGACCGTGCGCAACCCGCGCGCGTGGAGCGCGAATCCCAGCAACGTCGTCGCCTGCGCCACCCCGGAGACGACCACGATCCGCTCCGGGTCCGCGACCACGCCCCGGCGGCGCGCCAGCAGCTCCGCCAGGGCGGTACGCAGCCGGGGCAGCCCCCGCGGGTCGGGGTAGCCGAGGTCCTGGTGGGGCAGTTCGGCCAGGACCGCGCGCTGCGCCGCGGCCCAGGCGGCGCGCGGGAACAATGACAGATCCGGTGTGCCGGGCACGAAGTCGGCGCGGGCACCGGGAAAGCGCGGGGCGAGATCACGCGCGCGTGGCGGCGCGGCCCGCACGGCACCGCCCACCCAGGTGCCCGCCCCTCGGCCGCTGCGCAGATAGCCCTCCGCCGTCAACTGCTCGTACGCCTCGGTGATCAGCCCCCGCGACACCCCGAGATCGGCGGCGAGATCCCGGCTCGACGGCAGCCGGGTGCCCGGCGCCAGCCTCCCCGTGCGCACCGCCTCGCGCAGCGCCGCCTGCAGCGAACGTCCACGCGTGCGTGCGGGCGCGGAGGCAGCCGGCAGGAGCAGCTCCCAGGCGGGCGAACCCGCGTGACCGGGCCCCGCACCGCCACCCGGCTCAGGAACCCCGTCCCGATTGGTCTCCGATGACGTCATGGAAATGGACCTTAAACCGGACCGCACCGCTGCCTAGCGTCGCTGCCATGAACGCCACCACCACCCGCGCAGCGCTCCTCGCCGCACTCGCCTGTGTCCTCGTCGGTGGGTCCTTCACCGCGAACAGCGTGCTGGGCCACTACCCGTACGCCGGCGGCCAGTTCCTGCGCTACGGCCTCGCCTGTCTGCTGCTGCTCCCACTGACCGGGGCAGGCGCGTCCGGGCGTCTGCGGCTGCTCGCGCCCCGGCAGTGGGCCCGCCTCGCCCTGCTCGCCGCCGTCGGCATGGTCGGCTTCAACCTGGCCGTCATCGCGGCCGAGCGCTCCGCGGAACCGGCGGTACCCGGCGTCTTCGTGGGATGCGCGCCCGTGGTGGTGGCCGTCGTCGTGCCCCTCCTGGAGGGCCGTCGACCTCAACGCCGGGTCCTGTACGGGGCGTTGCTGGTCGCCTGCGGCGCCTTCACGGTTCAGGGGTGGGGGCGTACGGACGGCACGGGGATCGCCTTCTCGGCCTGCGCGCTGGCCGGCGAGGTCGGTTTCGCCGTACTCGCCGTGCCCGTTCTGCCGCCCCTGGGGCCCCGGCTGCTGTCCGCCACGGTGTGCGGCCTGGCCGCGGTCGAGTCCGCGGCGGCCGGACTGCTCGCGGACGGTACGGCGTGGCTGAGGCGTCCCGACACGACCGAGACCGCCGCGCTGCTGTGGCAGGCGGCGGTCGTCACCGTTGTCGGATTCGTGTGCTGGTACATGGGCATGCAGCGGCTCGGCGCCGAGCGCGCCACGCTGTTCTCCGGCCTCATCCCGGTCGCCGCCGCCTGGACGGCCCCGCTCGTCGCAACGGGCTCCTACGGGGCCGTCCAGGCCGTCGGCAGTGCTCTGGTCGGCGCTGGAGTCGCCCTCGGATCGGGCGCGTCGACCTTGAGGCGTGCCGGGTCAGCGGCTGCCGTCGAGGATGACGCGGGCGACCAGCGCCGGGTCGTCGTTCATCGGGCAGTGCCCGCAGCCGGGCAGCCGCACCAGCCGGGCACGGGGGACGATCTGCTTGGCACGCACCCCCTGGCGGCGTACGAGCAGCATGTCCCGGGTTCCCCAGGCCACGGTGACCGGGACGGTGGGGATGTCGTCGGTGAACCGGACGGTGCTGCCGGCCCGGAGGGTCGCATCGAAGCCCGTCGCCTGCGCCAGGGCCAAGGTCTCGGCGACCACCGCCTCGGGTGACCGGCGGCCCGGGCGGGCGTAGATGGTGCTGGTCAGCATGGTGCGCCCGGCCGCCGAGCGGGACAGCCGCTCCACCAGGGGCAGTGGCAGCCGCCGGGAGATGTGCCGCATGGTGAGCAGCACGCCGAAGGCGTAGCGCCGCTCGGCCTCGGACCAGAACCCGGCCGGGGACAGAGCGGTCACCGACCGGGCGAGCCGCTCGTGGCCGAGCTTCAGGGCGAGCAGACCGCCCAGCGAGTTGCCCGCCACATGCGGACGGTCGAGCTCCAGCGCCTCGCAGAACGCGCCGAAGACCGCCGTCGTCGTGGGCAGGTCGTAGGCGAGCCCTTCCGGCAGAGCCGGGGAGGCCCCGAAGCCGGGCAGGTCCACGGCGATCACGTCGCGCTCGGTCGCCAGGATGTCCACCACCGGGTCCCAGGCCTGCCGGTGGTGACCGATGCCGTGCAGCAGGAGCAGCGGTTCGCCGCTGCCCACGCGCGCGTAGGAGACGGTCACGGGCTGCGGGCCGCGTGGAGAGGGGACCTTGAAGGAGACGGTGGCGGACATGGGGGTGCTCCTCGTCTGGGGCTCGCTGACGGACGCCGTGTAGACAGCTTGTCAGCAATTGCTACCGACGGGTAGCCCCTCGGGGGTCGTTCGCCTGGCGGTCGTACGCCTCTCAGTGCCCCCTGCGCACCTCCAGGTTGAAGTCCGCGTGCCCGACATGTCGGAAGAGGTCGAGCCACAGCGGCAGCAGCATCTCCACGCTGCGCGCCGACCGGATGCCGCCCAGGTCGAGCACCCGGTGCGGCGGCCACCCGAACTCCCCGAGCAGAGCGGTGACCTGCTCCTTGGCGCCCGCGTCCGCACCGCACACGAAGACGTGGTGCTCGCCCGGTACCAGCGCGGGATCCACCATCACCTTGCAGTTGACCGTGTTGAGCGTCTTCACCACGCGCGCGTGCGGGAAGGCACGCTGGATCTGCTCGCCCACGCTGTCCGACTCGACGGGGGACAGCCGCATCTCCCCGTCCTCGAACGCCATCGGGTTGGTGACGTCGACGACGACCTTCCCGTCGAGATTCGCCGCCCCGGCCGCCTCCAGCGCGGCGAGCGCCACCCGCCCGCCGACGGCGACCACCACCACCTCGGCGGACGAGGCCGCCTCCGCGAACGTGCCGGCCCGCGCTCCCGCGCCGACGCCGCGCGCCCACTCCAGGGCTGCGGGATTGTCCTTCGTGCGCGAGCCCAACGTCACCTCGTGGCCCAGCTGCGCCAGCCTGCCGCCGAGCGTGCGGCCGACGTCGCCCGTGCCCAGAACCGCGTACCGCATGGCCACCTCCGCATGTCCGGCCGCCGACCGCCGGCGCGCCCGCGGGTCATTCTGCTCCGGGACACGCGGATTTCTCCTAGACATGCCCGGACGCGTCGCATGGGATTAGGGCGTGACCACCGACACCGAGACCGACGTCTTCGAGGAGCACCGCCCCGTCCTGCTGGGCGTCGCCTACCGCATGCTGGGGCGGGTGGCCGACGCGGAGGACGTGGTCCAGGAGGCCTGGTTGCGCTGGTCCGGCGCCGACCGCAGCGACGTGCGCGAACCGCGCGGCTACCTGGTGCGCATCACCACGCGCCTCGCCATCGACCGGCTGCGCCAGGTCAAGGCGCGGGGCGAGACGTACGTCGGCCCGTGGCTGCCCGAGCCCTATGCGACCGACTTCGGGGACACCGTCCCGGACACCGCCGAGCGGGCCGTGCTCGCCGACTCCGTCTCGCTGGCCGTCCTCGTCGTCCTGGAGTCGCTGTCACCCCTGGAGCGGGCGGTGTTCGTGCTCCGCGAGGCCTTCGGCTACCCGTACGCGGACATCGCCGCGATGCTCGATCGCGGTGAGCCGGCGGTGCGCCAGCTCGCCGGGCGGGCCCGCAAGCACGTCGAGGAGCGGCGCCCGCGCTACGAGGTCGATCCCGGCCGGCGCCGGGAGCTGACCGAGCGGTTCCTCGCCGCCGCGGCGGAGGGGGATCTGGAAGGTCTCATGGCGCTGCTCGCGCCCGATGTGCGGCTGGTGGGCGACAGCGGTGGCAAGTCCAGGGCGCCGCTGCGGGTCCTGGAGAGCGCCGACAAGGTGGGCCGCTTCCTCGTCGGCGCGGCCCGGAAGGGCGTGCCGGACCAGTCCTTCCGCTTCATGGAGCTCAACGGCGGTCTCGCGGTCGTCGTCCTGTCCGCGGGCAAGCCCGACAGCGTCTTCCAGGTGGATGTCTTCGAAGGGCGCATCCAGTCGCTCTACATCATCCGCAACCCGGACAAGCTGCGCTCGCTGGACTCCGCGTAGGCGACGAGGACGGTCCCGTACGAACACCTTGTGAACCCTGCGCGGCGAGCGCCCTGTGTCGCGCCCATGGGATCCAGGATTGGTCTTGACCAAGGGTTTGGGCCGCCCTATGGTCGCAGATAAGTGCAACAACCTTTAATAAACAAGGGCGCTAAAACGCCGCCGGACCACGGCGATTGCGGAGGACAGGGTGGGGACCACGCAGTTGGAATCGGTGCCGGAACCGAAGTACTGGCATCTCAAGACCGTGCTCAGCGAGGCACTGGACTCCGAGTTCTCCGTGGGCGAGATCCTGCCCAACGAACGCGACCTGGCCGCCCGCTTCGGCGTCGCGCGTGCCACGCTCCGGCAGGCCCTGGAGCAGCTCGAACTGGAAGGCAGGCTGCAGCGCCGCCGCGGTGTCGGGACGACCGTCGCCCCGCCGCGCGTGGGCGTCGCGGTCGGCACCGAGCAGCAGGACTGGCCGGGGGCCTCCGGGGACGTCTGGCAGGCCGTCGACTGCACGGCCGCGGCCCCGCCCGCGGCGATCGCGGCCGCACTGGAGACGGGCCCGGAGGACACCGTGTACACGGTGCGCCGCTCCCGCGTCTCCCAGGGGCAGCCCGTCGCCGCGGAGCTGCTCTACGTGCCGGAGTCGTCGGTGCCCGAGCTCTCCGCCATAGACGCGCCGTCCGGACCGGCACGCGCGCGTGCCGTGCTGCGTGAGCTGCAGCGCCTGGAGCTGGAGGGCCGGGACAGCGCCGTCGAGCTGGGCTCCGCCCGCGCGGACGACGCCAGGGAACTGGACCGCCTCCCGGGAGCGCCGGTCCTCGTCGTCACGACCCGCTTCCTCGCCGACGGCCGCACGGCGGCGCTCTCCGTCGCCACCTATCGTGCGGACACCTGCCGTCTGACCTTCGGCGACTCGGGCGGCGTGGAGATCCACCAGGGGCCCGAGCGCCAGGCCTCCTGAGCGCCGGCCCCGCCGGACCTGCTGTGCCCCGGAACTCCTCCGGGGCACAGCGCGTTGTGGCGCCGATGGCTCAGCGCCGCGCCGTCACCGTGCCCTCCACCGCGAACAGCTGCTCCTCGACGTGGTCCAGGGCGAGCCGCAGCGCGCCCGTCGCCACCGCCGCCTCGCCCAGCAGTGACAGGGCCACCTTCGGCGGGCGCAGGCAGTAGCGCGCCAACTCGCTGCGCAGGGGCTCCAGCACGCCGTCCAGGCCGGTCGCCCAGCCGCCGACGACGACGAGTTCCGGATCGAGCGCCAGGACCAGGGCGGCCACGTCGTGGACGAGCCGCTGGATGAAGCGGTCGACGGCCGCGCGAGCCCGCTGGTCCCCCTCGCGGGCCTGTGCGAAGACCTCGGCGACGGCCTGTTCGTCGAGCGGGTGCAGCGGCTCGTCCGTGGTGGACAGCAGCGTCTCGGGCGTCACCTCGCGGCCCAGCAGATGCAGCGCGCCGATCTCGCCCGCCGCCCCGCCGTACCCACGGTGCAGCTGCCCGCCGATCAGCGAACCGGCTCCCGGGCTCAGTCCGGCAAGCACGAACACCACGTCGTCGGACTCGGTGGCCGCGCCCTTCCAGTGCTCGGCGACGGCCGCGGCGTTGGCGTCGTTCTCGACCAGCACCGGGCACTTGAAGGACCGGCTCAGTCGCTCGCCGAGACGCAGCCCCGTCCACTCGGGCAGCGCCGCGCACAGCCGCACGGTGCCGTCGGCCTCGACGATGCCGGGGGAGGCGACCCCCACGGCCCGCAGCGAGTCGCGTGCGACCCCGGCGCGGCGCAGCAGTTCGGCCACCGCGGTGCGCAGCCGCTCCAGGCGCTCGTCGGCGGGGGCCGTCTCGTCGACGTCCTTGGCCACCGAGCCCAGCACCCGGCCGTCCAGGTCGGCGAGGAGTGCGGCGACCCGGTGGGAGCCGATGTCCAGGCCCAGCAGATGCCCGGCCTCGGCCCGGAACCGGAAGCGCCGCGCGGGCCGCCCCTGCCGTCGGACCTCGCTCTCGTCGGCTGCCTTCTCGACGACGTAGCCCGCCTCGATGAGCCCCTCGACGACGCCTTCGACGGTCGGCCGGGACAGCCCGGTCACGCGGGTGATCTCCGTCAGTGTCGCCGCGTCCGTGGCACGCAGCGCGTGCAGCACCACCGCGGAGTTGATCCTTCGCAGCAGCGAGGGATCCCCGCCGGTCAGCCGCCCCAACGTCTCGTCCTCCCAGCTCGTGCGCGTGTTGGCCGGATCGTACCGGGTCGCTCCGCTGGGTTGGGCCGCTTGGTAGTGCCGCCATGGGTCGTCTTTTGTCTGGCGCGCCGTCGTGGCCGGTCACGCAGTTCCCCGCGCCCCTTTGGGGGCGCGCTGCGCTCACCCCGGTGCCACGAAACCCGACTCGTACGCTGCGATCACCGCCTGCGTGCGGTCCCGGGCTCCCAGCTTGGCCAGTACAGCGCTGACGTGGGACTTCACCGTCTCCGTGCCGACGATCAGGTGGGTGGCGATCTCGGCGTTCGACAGGCCCCGGGCCATCAGTCGCAGGACCTCGGCCTCCCGGTCGGTCAGGCGAGCCCGGTCCATCGCGGCGCGGGCGGCGCGGTTTCCGCCGCCTGTGCCGTATTCGGCGGCCAACTGCCGTACGGAGGCCGGGAACAGCAGGGACTCGCCCTCGGCGACCAGGCGCACCGCGTGCACGATCTCGGCCGGACGGGCCCGCTTGAGCAGGAACCCGTCGGCGCCCGCCCGCAGTGCCTCGTACACGTACTCGTCGTTCTCGAACGTCGTCACCACGAGGATCTTCGGCGGCTCGTCGACCGTCCGCAGCACCGCGCGCGTGGCCTCGATGCCGTCCATCAGCGGCATCCGTACGTCCATGGCGACCACGTCCGGTCGCAGCTGCCGCACGAGGGGGATCACAGCTGCCCCGTCGGCTGCCTCCCCCACGACCTCGATGTCGGGCTGTGCCTCCAGGACGGCCCGCAGACCGGCGCGTACGAGGGGTTCGTCGTCGACGAGGAGAACGGTCACCGGCATCCGGCCAGCGTAGATCAACTCAACGGCAGCTCTACATGTACCTGCCAGTCGCCTTCGTCCGGGCCGGTTCGCGCGCGACCCCCGAGCAGCGCCGCGCGCTCGCGTATCCCGCGCAGCCCGCTGCCCCGTCCGGGCCCCGCTATGTCGGCGGTCAGCGGGTTGCGGACTTCCAGGGTGAGCGCGCTGCCCGTGACCGCGATGCGGACGCGCACCGGGACGGACCCCGCGTGCCGCAGCACATTGGTCAGGGCCTCCTGGAGGATGCGATAGCCCTCCCGTGAGACCGGGCCGGGTATCGACTCCAGCGCGCCGGACACCTCCGTGTCGATCTTCGCTCCGGATGCGCGCGCGGACTCCAGGAGCCGGTCCGCCTCGGCCAGCGTCGGACGGCTGCTCACCGGGCGCTCCGCCTCGCGCAGTACGCCGAGCACGCGCTCCAGGTCCTCCAGCGCGGCTCGCCCGGTGTCCTCGATGGCACCCAGGGCCCGGTCGGTGAACTCCGGGTCGCCCGCCGCACGGGCCGCGCCCGCCTGCACGACCGCCACCGTGAGGGCATGGCCGATGGAGTCGTGCAGCTCGCGGGCGATGCGGTTGCGCTCCAGGAGCTGATCCGTGCGCTCCTCCAGAGCCGCGAGACGCTCCGCCGCCGACGGGCCGAGGAGTCGGCGCGCGACGGCGGTGATCAACTCGCCCAGGCCGACCACGGCCCCGTAGAGCGCGAGCAGCGGCAGTGGCACCAACAGGGCGTAGGTCCAGTGCGGTTGGGCCTCGCTCAGCAGCGGGAAGCCGTTGCCCGGCGCGTGTCCGAGCGCGATGCGGACCAGATCGTAGACCAGGGCCGGCAGCCAGACGCAACTCGCCATCGCCACCGCGCCCAGCCCCATCCGCACCTCGAGCCACAGCACGGTGCGCAGTCGGTCGCGCCATGTCGCGGACGGGTTCACGGAGATCCCCGAATCCTGCTCGCCCGGCGTCAGCAACAGCCGCGCCTGCACGCCCTCGCCCATCCGCACGGCAGGGATGAGCCCGACCGGAACCAGGACAGCCGCAGGCACCCAAGGCGTCGACATGTCGATGAACAGCCACACGCTGACGACGAGCATCGGCACCCAAAGGTGCAGCAGACGTGTGTACGTAGTCCCCCGGAGCAACGGGCGCAGAAGGCGGGCCATTTCGTCATCGTGCCAGCCGCCACTGACAACGGACCTCCCCCGCGTGGGGGAGCCGCTCTCCACCGGCGGGGGAGGAGATGACCCTGCCCGAGCGGCGACGCTGCTCTCATGACCAGCATCGACGTCCAGAACCTGACCAAGGAGTACGGCGGCAGGCGCGCCGTGGACGACCTGACCTTCAGCGTCCGCCCCGGCCGTGTCACCGGCTTCCTCGGCCCCAACGGCGCCGGAAAGTCCACCACCATGCGGCTCGTCCTCGGTCTCGACCGGCCCACCTCCGGCTCCGCCACGATCGGCGGCCGCCCCTACGCCGCGCTGCACGAACCGCTGCGCCACGTCGGCGCCCTGCTCGACGCACGGGCCGCGCACGGCTCCCGTACCGGCCGCGACCACCTGCGCCTGCTGGCGGCCGGCAACCGCATCCCGCAGCGCCGGGTGGACGAGGTGCTCGCGGAGACCGGGCTCGCATCGGTGGCGCGGCGCCGCGTGAAGACGTACTCCCTCGGTATGCGCCAGCGCCTGGGCATCGCCGCCGCGCTGCTGGGCGAGCCCGAGGTGGTCATGCTGGACGAACCCTCCAACGGCCTCGACCCCGAGGGCATCATCTGGATCCGCGCGTTGCTGCGCCGGCTCGCGGGCGAGGGCCGTACGGTCCTGGTCTCCAGCCATCTCATGAACGAGACCGCGTCCTTCGCCGACCACCTCGTCGTCCTGGGGCGCGGACGCCTGCTGGCCGACACCCCGATGCGGGAGTTCATCGACGCGCGCGTGCAGCCGCGCGTACGGATCCGGACGACGGACCCCACGGTGCTCAAGAGCACGCTAGCCCGGCACGGCCACGACGCCGTCGAGCACGAGGACGGCCACTGGATCGTCGATCACGCACGCGTGGACGACATCGGACGCCTCGCCTCCGCCGCCGGTGTGCCGCTCCTCGAACTCGCCACGGAGGAAGGCACGTTGGAGCAGGCCTATCTGGAGCTCACCGGCGCAGAAACCGAGTTCACCGCACAGACCCAGGAGGCCTGACCATGGAATTCACGCCCGTACTCCACTCGGAGTGGCTCAAGATCCGTACGCTGCGCTCGCTCGTCGGCACTCTGGCCGCCGTCCTGCTCGCCACCACCGCGTTCTCGGCCCTCGCCGGAACCGACACCGAAGGAGCGGACTTCGACCCGCTGTTCTCGGTGTTCTTCGGCGTCAGTTTCGGGCAGATCGCCGCGATCGCGTTCGGCACGACCGCCGTGTCGTGCGAATTCCGGGGCGGGGCCCTGCACGTCACGCTGGCCGCGGTCCCGCGGCGTGGCCGGTGGTTCGCTGCCAAGACCGTGACGATCGCCGCCTCCGTGCTGGCGGTGGGTCTGGTGACGGGAGTGATGAGCCTCGCGGTCGGCAAGGCGGTTCTCGGGGCGAAGTCGGACGGGCTGACCTGGGGCGAGGAACTGCGTGGAGTCGTCGGTTGCGCCGTCTATCTGACGCTGATGGCGCTGCTCGCGGCGGGCTTGACGGCCGTGCTGCGCAGCGGCGTCGCCACGCTGAGCATCCTCATCCCGTTCCTGCTCATCGTGTCCTTCGTCATCGGGGACATGTCGGGCTCCGTGGCGGACGTGCTGCCGGACCGGGCGGGGCAGGTGGTGTTCCACGAGACGTGGGACGGCGCGCTCGGTCCGTGGACCGGGCTCGGGGTGACGGGGCTCTGGGCGGGGACGGCGTTGCTGGCGGGGCTGTGGAGCGTGCGGCGGAGGGACGCCTGACAGCCCGCCAATTGTCAGTGGCAGGCGGAATACTGGATCACATGGACATCGCGAAATGCCTCGACCTCGTCGACGAACTGTGGTCCCGGGACGTGGACGGGCCGGGTCACGACATGGTCGTGTTAGGGGCGGGCAACGGTGACTGCCCGGAGGGCCACCTGACAGCGGATGACGTCTATGCCCTGGAAGGAGCACTCACGGAGCAGTTGACCGCCCGGGGAGGAGCGCCGGTCCGTTGGGGGACGGGGACCTTCCAGGAGCGCATGAGCCGGGGGGAGGAGATACCCGAGCCCTGGGCGCGTCTCGCCGTCGAGGCCGTGGAGCTTCGGGGCTGGGAGAACGCCACCGGGCGCTGGCTCATCGTCGCCGTGGCCGACGCGGACCCCGAGGCCGAGGTCCGCCTGCTCCTCGCCGCCACGAACGTCGCCCCGGTCTGACTCGTCACCCTTCCGCCGCCACCCTCAGCCGCCCGAACTCCTCCGCCATCGTCTGCGCGGTCCAATGCGCGTTCAGCCCACTCGGGTTGGGCAGCACCCACACTCGCGTGTCCCCGATCACCCGCTGCTGCGGCCCCACCTGGGCCTTGCGGTCGTCGAATGCGACCCGGTACGCGGTGACCCCCACGACCGCCAGCCACCGTGGCTTCAGCCGGGCCACCTTGAGCGTCAGCTGCCGCCCGCCCTCGCGGTACTCCTCCGCACTCAGCTCGTCGGCCCTCGCGGTCGCCCGGGCCACCACGTTCGTGATGCCGAGCCCGTGCGACGGCAACTCCAGCTGTTCCGACGGCTTCATGAGCCGCGGTGTGAAGCCCGACAGGTGCAGCACCGGCCAGAAGCGGTTGCCCGGCCGGGCGAAGTGATGGCCGGTCGCCGCCGTCATCAGACCGGGGTTGATGCCGCAGAACAGAACATCGAGGCCGTCCGCGACCACGTCCGGGACGAGGCGGTCGCGGGCGGCCTCCAGTTCCGCCGGGGTGAAGCGGGTCAGAGGATCGCCCCCGGCGTGTAGCCCGCGGCCTCCGGGTGCTGCTTGACGATCTCCTCGATGCGGCCGACAACCGTGGCGACCTGGTCGGCGGCGGCCCCCGTGAAGGACAGCTTGTCGGCCATCAGCGCGTCCAGCTGGGCGCGGTCGAGCGGGATGCGCTCGTCGGCGGCCAGCTTGTCCAGGAGCTCGTTGCGCTCGGCGCCCTGCTCACGCATCGCGAGGGCGGAGGCGACGGCGTTCTCCTTGATGGCCTCGTGCGCCAGTTCACGGCCGACGCCCGCACGCACCGCGCCCATCAGCACCTTGGTCGTGGCCAGGAAGGGAAGGTAGCGGTCCAGTTCGCGGGCCACGACCGCCGGGAACGCGCCGAACTCGTCGAGCACCGTCAGGAACGTCTCCAGCAGACCGTCCAGTGCGAAGAACGCGTCCGGCAGCGCCACCCGGCGCACCACCGAGCAGGACACGTCGCCCTCGTTCCACTGGTCGCCGGCCAGCTCGCCGGTCATCGACGCGTAGCCGCGCAGGATGACCATCAGGCCGTTGACGCGCTCGCAGGAGCGGGTGTTCATCTTGTGCGGCATCGCCGAGGAGCCGACCTGACCCGGCTTGAAGCCCTCGGTCACCAGCTCGTGCCCGGCCATCAGACGGATCGTCTTCGCGAGCGAGGAGGGGGCCGCCGCCAGCTGCACCAGGGCGGTCACGACCTCGTAGTCCAGCGAGCGCGGGTAGACCTGGCCGACCGAGGTGAAGGCCTGCGAGAAGCCGAGGTGCCGGGCGATCCGGTTCTCCAGGTCGGCCAGCTTGCCCGCGTCGCCGCCCAGCAGGTCCAGCATGTCCTGCGCCGTGCCGACCGGGCCCTTGATGCCGCGCAGCGGGTAGCGGCCCAGGAGCTCCTCGACCCGGCCGTACGCGACGAGCAGCTCGTCGGCGGCGGTCGCGAAGCGCTTGCCGAGGGTGGTGGCCTGCGCCGCCACGTTGTGGGAGCGGCCGGCCATGACCAGCTCGCCGTACTCGCCCGCCAGCTTGCCCAGGCGCGCCAGGACCGCCACCGTACGGTCGCGCATCAGCTCCAGCGAGAGCCGGATCTGCAGCTGCTCGACGTTCTCGGTGAGGTCGCGGGAGGTCATGCCCTTGTGGACCTGCTCGTGGCCGGCGAGGTCGTTGAACTCCTCGATCCGGGCCTTCACGTCGTGGCGCGTGACCTTCTCGCGCTCGGCGATGGAGGCCAGGTCGACGGTGTCCAGGACACGCTCGTAGTCGGCGATCGCCGCGTCCGGCACCTCGATGCCGAGGTCCTTCTGGGCTCGTAGCACGGCGAGCCAGAGCTGCCGCTCCAGCTTCACCTTCTGCTCGGGGGACCAGAGCGTGGCGAGCTCGGCGGAGGCGTAGCGTCCGGCGAGGACGTTCGGGATGCGGGGCTTGGCGGGCGCAGAAGTCACGTGTACGGATTCTACTGGCGAATCGTGCAGGCCAGCGCCGTGGGTGCGTTCGGTGGAACCTACGAATGTTCTCGCCCCCGCCGCCCCTTCCCGTCCCGTACCGGGGGCCAGCCCCCGGACCCCCGCTCCTCAAACGCCGGAGGGGCTGGATTTTGCCGGGCGGGGCTTGATCTATTCAGCTCGTCCGGCGTTTGAGGACGAGGCCGTTCAGGCCGAAAGCGGGGGTCTGGGGGCGGCAGCCCCAGGGACGGGACGGGAAGGGGCGGCGGGGGCGAAACCCCCTCTTACGCCGCCGGCCCCTCATACGGCAGCAGTTCCGGCCGCTTGGCCGGGCGGCCGTCGCCCGAGGAGCGGCCCGTCAGGCGGCGGCCGATCCACGGGAGCAGGTGCTGACGGGCGAAACGGACGTCCGCCACCCGTCGCGCGGCCCACCCCGGAGGCGGGGTCGCCGCCATGGGCGTGTGCCACTCGGCGTCCTCGGGGTCGTAGCCCAGCGTCTGCCAAACGGCCTCGGCGACCCTGCGGTGCCCCTCCGCCGTCAGGTGCAGCCGGTCGACGTCCCACATGCGCGGGTCGGCGAGTGAGGGGGCCCCGTACAGGTCCACGACCACCGCGCCGTGCTGTGCGGCGAGCTCGTCGACGGTGGCGAAGAGTTCTTCCATGCGCGGCCGGAAGCGGTCCAGGACCGGTCCCTGCCGACCGGGGCTGCGCATCAGCACCAGCTGCTTGCAGGCCGGAGCCAGCCGCTCCACGGCCTCGGTGAGCAGACTCCGTACCCGCCCCATGTCGCACTTCGGCCGCAGGGTGTCGTTGAGGCCGCCCACCAGCGTGATCACGTCGGGCTGCATGGCGGCCGCCACGTCGACCTGCTCGTCGACGATCTGCCCGATCAGCTTGCCGCGCACCGCGAGGTTGGCGTACCGGAACCCGGGGCTGACCGCGGCCATCCGCCCGGCGAGGAGATCGGCCCAGCCCCGGTAGGAGCCGTCGGGCAGCAGGTCCGACATGCCCTCGGTGAAGGAGTCGCCGACCGCGACCAGGCTGGTGTGTATGGGGTTCTTCTGCATGGCGGAAGAGATGGTATCCCGGCTCCATACCCGTCGGTCGGTCGGCCCTGCTCGCTCGCGGGAAGGCTCAGGTCCGCTGTCCGAACAGCTCCTGCAGCACGTCCTCCATGGTCACAAGACCGGCCAGCCGGCCGTCGCCGCCGAGGACGGCCGCCAGGTGCGTGCGGCTGCCGCGCATCGCCGTGAGCACGTCGTCCAGGGGTGTGCCTTCCCGTACGCGCGCGATGGGCCGCATGTCCCGCACCCGGAACGGCACGTCCCGGCCGGGGGCGTCCAGGGCGTCCTTGACGTGCAGATAGCCGACGATGCGACGGCCCTCGTCCACCACCGGGAAGCGGGAGAAGCCCGACTGGGCCGACAGCCGCTCCAGCTCCTCCGGGGTGACGCCCACGCGCGCGTAGACGACGCCTTCCAGCGGGAGCACCACGTCGCGCACCGGGCGCCGGCCCAGCTCCAGTGCGTCGTGCAGCCGCTCCAGCGCACGGTCGTCGATCAGCCCCGCCTCGCCCGAGTCCCGCACGATCCGGGCGAGCTCGGCGTCCGAGAAGGTGGCCGCGACCTCGTCCTTGGTCTCCACCCGCAGCAGCTTGAGCAGGGCGTTCGCGAAGGCGTTGATCGTGAAGATCACCGGGCGCAGCGCCCGCGCCAGGGCGACCAGCGGCGGCCCGAGCAGCAGCGCGCTGCGCACCGGCTCCGCGAGCGCGATGTTCTTCGGCACCATCT
Source organism: Streptomyces sp. NPDC001157 (assembly GCF_053598255.1). Classification (NCBI taxonomy): domain Bacteria; kingdom Bacillati; phylum Actinomycetota; class Actinomycetes; order Kitasatosporales; family Streptomycetaceae; genus Streptomyces; species Streptomyces sp. NPDC001157. The sequence continues at coordinate 133,331 of NZ_JBSFJW010000020.1, read as the reverse complement.
CGCCGAGCAGCATGTGCAGATAGGTCGCCAGGGTCAGCGCGATCACGAAGGACACCGCGTGTCCCGCGGACTCGGGCACGCCCACGGCGTGGAACACCGGCTCCAGCAGATGCGCGATGGCCGGTTCCGCGACCACACCCAGGACCAGCGTGCACAGCGTGATGCCGAGCTGCGCGGCTGCCATCAGGGCGGACACGTGCTCCAGGCCCCACAGCACGCTCTTGGCCCGCCGGTCGCCCTCCGCGTCTCCTTCCACATACTGCTCGATCTGCGAACGCCGTACGGAGATCAGCGCGAACTCGGCGCCGACGAAGAAGGCGTTGACGACGAGGGTCGCAAGGCCGATCAGCAGCTGTACCGCGGTCACTTCGCGCCCTCCCGGTTCGTCGTCCCGTCCGTCTCGTCCTCGAAGGGGGCGTGCATCAGCACCCGTGCGGCCCTGCGTCCCGAGGCGTCCACCACGTCCAGCCGCCATCCGGTGACCTCGACGGAGTCGCCCACGGCCGGGATGTGGCCGAGCTCCGTCGCGACGAGACCGGCCAGCGTCTCGTACGGCCCCTCCGGCGCCCTGAGGCCGACACGCACGAGCTGGTCCAGCCGGGCCGAGCCGTCGGCCGAGTACAGCGCACGGCCCGCGTCGTCGCTGCCAGCGGGGGCCAGGTCGGGCGTCTCGTGCGGGTCGTGCTCGTCCCGCACCTCGCCGACGACCTCCTCGACGATGTCCTCCAGGGTGGCGACGCCCGCGGTGCCGCCGTACTCGTCGATGACGACGGCCATGGTGCGCTTGCCGGACAGCCGGTCGAGCAGCCGGTCGACCGTCAGGGTCTCGGGGACGAGGAGCGGTTCACGCATCAGCTCGGAGACGTGGGTGTGCCTGCGGCGGTCGGCCGGTATCGCCAGGACGTCCTTGATGTGCGCGGTGCCCACGACCGAGTCGAGACTGCCGCGGTAGACCGGGAAGCGGGACAGCCCGGTCGCCCGGGTCGCGTTCGCCACGTCCTCGCAGGTGGCCTGGACGTCGAGGGCGATGACCTGGACGCGGGGCGTCATCACGTTCTCCGCGGTCAGGTCGGCGAGGTTCAGGGTCCGTACGAACAGCTCCGCGGTGTCCGCCTCCAGGGCGCCCTCCCTGGCGGAGTGCCGGGCCAGCGCGGCCAGCTCCTTGGGGCCGCGCGCCGAGGCCAGCTCCTCGGTGGGCTCCAGGCCGAAGCGGCGCACCACGCGGTTCGCCGCGTTGTTGAGGTGGCTGATGAAGGGGCGGAAGACCGCACTGAACAGTCGCTGCGCGTTGCCGACCCGCTTGGCGACGGCCAGTGGGGAGGAGATGGCCCAGTTCTTGGGGACCAGCTCGCCGACGACCATCAGGAAGACGGTCGACAGGGCCGTGCCCAGCACCAGGGCGAGCGAGCTCGCCGCCGAGGGCGAGATGCCGAGTGCCTCCAGCGGGCCCGCGATCAGCTTGGCGATCGACGGTTCGGCGAGCATGCCGACGACCAGGTTGGTGACGGTGATGCCGAGCTGCGCGCCGGAGAGCTGGAACGTCAGGCTCCGGACGGCCTTCAGGGCGCCCGCCGCGCCCCGCTCGCCGCGCTCGACGGCCCGCTCGAGCTCGGCCCGCTCGACCGTGGTCAGCGAGAACTCGGCCGCGACGAAGGCGCCGCAGGCGAGCGAGAGCAGGATCGCCACCAGCAGGAGGAGCACTTCGGTCATCGGGTCACCTCCGTCCCATCGTCGGACAGGGGCGGGAGGAACGCGCGATGTCGTGTACTGCGCGCACTACTGGGAGGCTCGCCCATGGGCGGACGCTCACACCTTTCATTGGAGGACCGGAACGGATCCGTATGCGGTCCTCCAATGGTAAAGGATCGGCAAAGGTGGTCAGCGTGTGAGGTGCTTCACCCAGCGCCGCCAGTGTTCCTCCGGCGCGTACCCGGCCGACCGCCAGGCATGCTGCCCGGTCTCGTTGTGCACCAGCACCATGGCGTCCCCGCGCCGTCCCCCGAGCCGTACGAACCGTTCCTCGGCCGCGGCCAGCAGTGCCGAGCCGATGCCCTGGCGGCGGCGGTCCGGGTGTACCGCCAGCCGGTACAGATGGCAGCGCCAGCCGTCGAAGCCCGCGATCACCGTGCCCACCAGCTGCCCGTCCCGCTCGGCCAGCAGCAGCGCCTCGGGGTCGCGCGCCACCAGCCGCTCGACCCCGTCCCGGTCGTCACTGATGCTCGTGCCCTCGGCGGCCGTCTTCCAGAAGGCCAGGACGTCGTCGACGTCGTCCGGGGTCGCGCTACGCATGCGAAGATCACTCATGGGGCGAGCCAAGCAGAGGATTCGCCTCTCTGGCGAACGGATTCTGTGCCGGGGACTCGACATCCTGACGCCTGGTCCTTCGGATTGCCGACTCGGTCGGTGCCGGCCGTGGATCAGGACGAACGGGTCAGCCGCGAGGGTGCGCCCGCCGTCTGGCTGCCCTCGTCGCCCAGGGACAGGGTGTTCGCGCCTGTTTTCGTCAGGGTGTAGATGTTGCCCCGCACGCACAGCACGGCGTTGGACGGGTCCGTAGGAGTGCTCGTGGCCGCCTCGAAAACCATGGACGACGGGTGCGTCTCCCGCAGGCGCAGGGTCTCGGTGCAGCCGATGTCCTGGCCGCTGTCGGCGTCGGTCACGTGGCTGACCTGTCGGCCGACGATGTCGCCCCGGGACGCCGCGTGCAGGGTGGCTGTCACGGACACCTTGTTCGTGCGCGCGTTCACGACACCGTCGCCGGAGGCGCTGCCGGGGCCTGTTCCCTTCCAGGTGCCCACCCAGGAGGCGGGCAGGGCGTCCGTCGCGGTCGCGGCGGACGAGGACGGAGCGGGGGATGTCGGTGCAGAGGTGTGCCCGCCGCCGCCCGTCCCGTCGTCGGTGCCGTGCGGCCAGGCCAGGGCGGCGACGACGGCTGCGGTCGCCGCCACGCCCGCGGCCACGGCGGCCGTGCGCAGCCGTGCGGCACGCCGACCGGACGCGGGGGCGGCCCCAACTGGGGCGAGGCCATGAGCGGTTCCGGCCCCAGAGGCCGGGAGGTGCATGTGGGCGGCGGGCGGCCCGTAGGCAGCGGGTGACGGGGAACCGATGCCCTCACCGGGCGGTCCGAACCCGGCCGGTGGTGCGGGGTGCGGGGGCGACGGCAGCAACGGGCGCTGCAGCACCGCCTGCGCTGCGGTTTCCCTCGCGGCGATGTCCGCGGACAGATCCGACGGCAGGGCCGCCGTCCAGCCGCCGGGGGAGGCGCCGACGCGGTCCCACAGCTCGTCCGCGGTCGGGCGGGCCTGCGGCGACTTGTTCAGACAGGCGGCGAGCAGCGGCGCGAGCGTCGGCGGCACGCCGTGCAGCGTCGGCTCCTCGTGCACGATCCGGTACAACAACTGCGCCGCCGAGGGGTTTTCGCCCGGATGCAGGAAGGGGCCGACGCCGGTGGCGGCATACACCAGCGTCGCCCCCAGCGAGAAGACGTCGCCAGGCTCGGCCGATGTCCCGCCGGTCGCCTGCTCCGGCGCCATGTACCCCGGCGACCCGATGACACCGCCCGTGCCGGTGTGGCGGGTGTCATCGGCGGCACGGGCGATGCCGAAGTCGATGAGCAGGGGGTGACGGCGGGCCAGGAGCACGTTGGAGGGCTTCACGTCACGGTGGGCGAGGCCGGCCCGGTGCACGGCCCGCAGCCCTTCGGCGAGTTCCGCGGCCAGGGCTCGGACGGTGCCTTCGGACAGTGGGCCCGTTCGCTCGACCCAGTCGGCGAGGGAGGGTGCGGCGACGTACTCCGTGGCCAGCCACTGCGGGCGCTGCCCGGCGGGGCTGTAGTCGACGACCGACACCGTCCAGGCGGAACGCACTTGGTCGCTGCTGGCGATCTCGCGGGCGAACCGCTTTTCGAAGCCGGGGTCCAGGCCGAACTCGGGCCGCAGTGTCTTCAGCGCCAGCAGCCGCCCGGAAGCCGTACGGGAAAGGAAGACCCGTCCCATGCCGCCGGCGCCGAGCAGCGCCAGCAGCGGGTAGCCGCCGACGGCCGACGGGTCCCCGGGATCCAGGGTCCTCATGTTGTCTCCGGGCGGTACTCGGGCCGCAGCAGGGCGGGACATCTTGGGCGGAGAGCACACGAACCCGCCCCGTACCGCCGTGAGTTTAAGCCACGCGTGACACGTTCACATCAGTTCGGATGCGGCGGGCGGAGCGGGCCCGACCGGTCGGTCAGCGCAGTACGGCCGCCAGCAGGTCGGCGCCCAACGTCGCCAGATCGGGGAGGTTGAGGGTGTACCGGACGTAACGGCCGTGCCGCCGAGTCGTGAGCAGCCCCGCGCGGCGCAGGACGGCCAGGTGGCGTGACACCTCCGGGGGCGAGAGCTCCCAGAAGTGGGCCAGCTCGGCGGTGGTGTGCGGGCCGCGCGCCAGAGTGCGCAGCAGCCGCAGCCGTACCGGATGCGCCAGCGCCTCCAGCCGGAGGGTGACCGTCTCCAGAGAGACGGGCTCGGTCGGACTCGGCTCGGCGACGGGGTACTGCACCACCGGATGCCACCCGGGGGCGTGCACCGCCACCAGGTGCGGGCGGCCGAAGACGCTCGGGATGAAGGTGACCCCGGCGCCCCGGGCGGCGGTCGACTTGTCCTGCACCTTGTCCACGATGATGCAGTCGCCGTCCGGTGCCAGAGTGACCGCGCCGGAGACCGAGGCGAGTGCCGCCCCGAGGCCGTGCCGGCGGAGCAGTTCGTTCTTCAGTCGCAGATCGGTGGCGAGCTGTACCGCGACGCCCGCCCATGCGTCGTCGAAGAAGGCCTCGGAGCATTCTTCGAGGGTGTGGCGCACCCGCGCCCGGACCGTGGCCGGGTCCGCGAGCAGCCGTTCCGCGAAGGCCTCCTGCGCCGCGCCGCGGGCCTGGGCCACGTCCAGGGCCCGCTCGCGCGCGGTCACGTCGGTCAGCGGCGACGCGCCGGGGAAGTGGACCCGGTTGCTGCCGCACGTGGTGACGAGCGCGGCGGTCACGTACGTCTCGTCATCGATCCGGTCCACGTCGTCCAGCTCCTCGGAGAGGGTCTGCCGGGGCCGCGCGGGGATCAGGAAGTCGGCCTGTGAGGAACGCCAGAGGAACTCCGCCTCCCTGAGCCGCTCGGCCAGCTCCGGCCGCAGCCCGGCCCAGACGCCCGCGGCCCAGCCGGCGAACTGCGGATGGTGACCCGGTTCGGCCAGCACATGCAACACCGCGGTCAGCTCGGCCAGCGGGGAGGCGGCGAACCGCACTCGTTCGGACGGCACCCCGCTGATGTCGATCCTCAGCGTCATCCCCCCATCATCACCGCCCGAACAGCCGGGCGAGGGCGTCGATTGACGAAGTGCGTCAACCGACGTGCCCTGCCCCAGCGGCCGAACACACCGTCTGACGCCATGGCAACCATCACGAGAATCCGGCCCCGCGCCCTCGTCCGCGCCTCCGGAGGCCCCCGCTATGCCGTCGCCCTGACGGTGGACGCGCTGGGCACCGGCCTGCTGCGGCCTTTTCTGCTGCTCTACGGCGTGACGGTACTGAGGCTGTCCGGACCGGTCACCGGTGCCGCCATGACGGCCGGCATCGTCGCGGGCCTGGTGTGCATGCCCGCGGTGGGCCGCTGGCTGGACCGTGGTGCACGCAGCACGGTCGTGGCGGCGTCGATGCTGGTGCGGGTGCTGGGCGTGGCGCTGCTGCTGGCCGCTCCAGCGGGACACGTCCGGCTTTTCGCGACGGCGGCACTCTTCCTCGGCATCGGCAACCAGGCATGGCCCGCCGCCCACGCCGCGCTCGTGGCCACGGTCGCCCACGGCCGGGAACGCGACACCGCCCTCGCAGGGGCCCGCGCACTGCGCAACGCCGCCCTGGGCGTCGGAGCACTCCTCGCCACCGTGTGCCTGGCAGGCGGCACCACTGCACTGCGGGCGCTGGCAGCCGGCACAGCGCTCGCCTACCTTGCCGCGGCCGCCCTGGCATGGTCGGTCCATGTGCACGCAGATCCGGCGGAGACCGCCCAGGCCGAGGACCGGGACGACGAGCCCGCACCCCGGATGCTCGCGCTGCTTTCCGCCAACGTGATCTACGTCTTCTGCCTCAACGTCCCCGAGATCGCGCTCCCGCTGGTCCTGGTGACGCAGTTGCACGCGTCGCCGGTGTGGTCGGCAGTCGTCTTCGTGGCCAACACGGCGCTGGTCGTCACCTTGCAGGTGCCGGTGACCGTCTTCATGTCCCGCTTCCCCCGACGGACCGTGCTGGCCCTCTCCGGCGTGGTGCTGGCGGCGTCCTACCTCGGCTTCCTCGCGGCCACCTCACTGGGGCACGACTGGGGCGCCCCGGCAGTGGCCACGGTGTCCGTGGTCTGCACGATCGGCGAGATCATCTACGCCGGCAGCGCCACCGCGCTCGTCACCGCACTCGCCCCGGCCCATGTCCTGGGACGCGCCCTCGCTCGCTTCCAGCTCTCCACGGGCTTCGGCCTCGCCGTCTCCCCGGCGGTCATGACCGCTCTCGCACCGCTCGGCCCGGCCGCGCTCTGGGGCAGCCTCGCGGCTGCGACGCTCCTGTCCGCGTCCGCCGTCGCCACCGAGAAGGACCAAGGACCGCGGCCCGGTGTCCGGGCATGTCGCGCGGGCTGACGATCACGTGCTGTGGGGTCCTGTTGCTGCGCCGGCACCGAACCGCCGGCCTCATGGACCGCGACAAATCCCGGGCGCTGTCGCGGCGTTGCCGACCCGGGCAGCCGACCCGTAACTTCGCCCGGAGGGAACACGGGCGTACCGGGTGTTCCGATGGCGTGCCGAACGAGGAGGGTGTGCCCGTGATGTCCGACGGCGGAGCCGGGGTGCTGGACCTGCGATTCGAGTCGGAGCAGCCGGCCGGTGTCCTCGCAGGGCACGCCGTGATTGTCGTGCGGCCCCCGGCCGACCTCGCCCCCGCGTCCGAGACCGCTCTGCGGCTGCGGCTGCGGCTGTTCCGCGCTCGTATCACCTCACTGCGTCGCCGGTTGCCACCTTCGTCGGCTCTGCCGCCAGGTGGCCGGTGGGAGGACATGACCCCACACGGGCGTGCGGAGTCGTCACACGTCCTCCATCTGCCGCTCGAAGCCGGGTCAGCTGCGGACGACGCGTTGGAGTATCACCTTTGGTGGGACATGGATCCCTCGGAACGGGATGCCGGGGCCGAGGGGGAGGTGCGGGCTCTGTTCGACGTTCGCCTCCTGGCCCGCCGTCGCGACGCCGACGACACGGTCCTGGCCGCCGGACACATCACAGCGGCCTGGGAGGCACCCCATCCCGTCAGGGACCTCCTGCAACTGGCCCACCTCGCTGCGCACGGCCATCTGCCCCGGCCGCTGGCCGACGCCATCGCGGACCTGGTCCGCGCCAACGGGGAACTGGTGCCCTGGTGCCGGTGCTGCGCGCTGTGCCGGGAGTTGGAGGTGCTGAGGTACGCCGATCGCGTGCGCGGTCTGGCCGAGCACCACGACGCAACGGACGTCGCCCTCCTCCTGGCCCGATGGGATCCGGGCACGGACCATCCCGACCGGTTGCGCTACCGCCCTTGCCGCTGCCAACGTCTTCGAATGGGGGCACAGCCGAACGCAGCGGAGGAGCGGCGGGTCGAGACGGGCGAGGCATGGTGGGAGGAGAGCCAGGACCCGACAGCCCGAGAGCGTGTCGAGGCCCGATTGCGGGAGCAGGTCGAGGTCGCCCGGTTGCGGCACGTCGCGCACCGGCACCGGACTCTCGGCGGCAGCTGACACGGGCGCCCGGAAACCGGCCGCCGCGGCGCCGCGCGGCTCACAGGGCGTGAACGGAACAGTCGCCGACCGGCAGGGCCACCATACGGCTGGTCTGAGCGACGTCGATGCGTACGCCTGCCGTCGACCTGTCGAAGTGGACGTACGCTGCGTATCCCTCGCCCTGAGAAGTTCCGGTGCGGTAGAACTCGATTTCTGCGACCGGCTCGACGGCGACGAATGACGCGAGAAGCCCTTCCAGGAGGCAATGGGGGCATTCTTCCGTCACACGGAACCGGCGCCGCGCCGACCGGCCGTTCAGGTTCGTGGTGACCAACAGGTCGCCACCGGTGTCGAGTTCCAGGCACATCCAGCGCAGCCGAGGTTCGTCGGACAGGCGGTGCAGCTCCTGCTCCACCCCGGTTCTGTCGGACTCCTCGGGCGGTGTCAGCGCCCAGATTCTCTCCACCAGCCGGTCCACCCGCTCGGGGCTGTTCAGGAAGCGCAGTATCAGCAGCATCGCGACCAGGTCGACGAGATACCACGCCATGCGCCAGCCGTGCATGTCGTCGTTGGCGTAGAGCAGCACGCCGACCAGGGCGTACAACGCCGACACCAGGATGCGCCAGCGGCGTTGCCGGGCCACGCCGTAGTAGGTGGCCAAGGGCACCACGGCCAGACCCAGCAGCTCCAGCTCTCTCATCCCCACCCCTCCCCCCGCGCGGCACTCGCCAACCCGGGCTGATGATATGGCCAGTTGGCGTCGGTGCACCCGCTCCACCAGCGGCCGGACCGCCGCCGCGCGATGGTCGGTCACGATCACCTGCTGGATGAGCAGGACAGCGGCACCCGCTGCGAGTGGGGGAGTTCGTCGGAGCCGAGCAGCCGGTCCAACTCCTCGATCGTGCGCTGCAGATGGTCCGCGCGCTCCCTCGGGGAACCGAACGGCAGCCCGGCCTTGTCGTGTTCGGCCTGTATGCAGCCTGTGCCACTCCTCGGCGGGTTCGGGCGCGAGGTCGGGCAGGTTGACGCCGAAACGGAACGGACGCGGCAGGAACTCTCCTCACCGATACGGGACTTGAGCTCCCGCCGCGATTCCGTCACTCGTGCGCGATGGCTGCCAGGACATTCATGCGGGATGCGCGCAACGCGGGCAGCAGTGCCGCCACGATGCCCACCACCGCCGAGCCGATCACCACCGCCACGATGGTGGTCCACGGGATCGCGAGCGCCTTCATGCCCTGCAGCGCCAGCACCTGCTGCGTGCACACGCCCCACACCAGACCGAGCGCGAGCCCGAGGACCGCCCCGAACACCGCGATCACCACCGACTCCAGCCGGATCATCCGGCGCAGCTGCCGCCGGGCCAGTCCGATGGCCCGCAGCAGCCCGATCTCCCGGGTCCGCTCCACCACCGACAGGGCGAGGGTGTTGACGACGCCGAGCACAGCGATGATGATCGCCAGCCCCAGCAGCGCGTACACGAGGTAGAGCAGCACGGCGATCTGGTCGTGCACCAGCTTCTTGTAGTCGGCCTGGTCGCGGGCCTGGACCTGCGGGAACGGCTTGAGCGACCGCTCCAGGCTCTTGCGCAGCTGGTCGGCGCTCGTGCCGGAGGCCTTGTTGACGTACAGCGCGGAGTCCTGCCCGCCGGGCACGTACTTCTCGACCGTCGCGATCCCGAAGAACAGCCCGCCCTGCATGCCGAAGCCCTCGGCCTGGTCCTGGTCGGTGAGGGCGCCGACCCTCAGCTCGGTCTTCCGGCCGGCCGGGAACTCGACGGGGAGGGTGCTGCCGATCCTGACGTCGTGCTTCTTCGCGAACTTGACGTCCATGCCGATGCTGCCGCCCGCCAGCGCCGCGGCCGTGTTCCCTGCCGCGTACGTCACGTGCGCGACCTCGTCGACTCCGTCGTCGTAGCCCGCGGCGGTCGTCTCGATGCGTTTGCCGTCCGGGAGGCGTACGGCCACCGGTGCGAACCGCTGCCGTACGACGAGGCCGACGCCCGGTGTGGAGCGCACCTTGTCGGTGACCTCCTGGTTGAAGGGCACGAAGTTGGTGTTCTGGACGATGAAGTCGGCGCCCAGCGTCTTGTCGATCTGCTGGTCGAAGGACTTCGACATGGAGGCGCTGGCCACGGACATGCCGCCGACCAGGGCGAGGCCCACCATGAGGGCGGCCGCGGTGGCGCCGGTGCGGCGGGGGTTGCGCAGGGCGTTGCGCTGGCTCATGCGGCCGATCGAGCCGAACAGGGCAGGGAAGGCCCCGCCCAGGACCCGGATGACGGGGCGGACCAGCAGCGGGCCCGCGATCACCGTCGCGATCAGGGTCAGGACGACGCCGAGCCCCAGCAGCGAGGCCGACGAGGCCGTCTTCGTCGCGGTGGCACAGCCGACGAGGGCCGCTGCGCCGAGCACCCCGACGACCGAGCCGACGACGGCCCGCACCCGCAACGGCTTTCCGATCCCGGCGATCTCGGCGTCCGCGAGCGCGGCCATCGGGGAGACGCCCGCCGCGCGTCGGGCCGGAAGATACGCGGCCACGAACGTGACGCCGACGCCCACGACGTACGCCGCCACGGGAGTTCCCCACCCGACGACCATCTCCGTGGTCTTGAGGTTCATCCCGAACACGCTCATCAGCTTGATCAGCCCGGCCGCGAGCCCGATGCCCGCCGCCAGACCCAGCGTCGAGCCGACCAGGCCGAGCAGGATCGCCTCGGTGAGCACGGACCGCCGCACCTGCCGCCGGTCGGCGCCGAGGGCCCGGAGCAGGCCCAGCTCCCGGGTGCGCTGGGCGATCAGCATGGAGAAGGTGTTGACGATCAGGAAGATGCCGACGAGGACGGCGATCCCGGCGAAGCCGAGCATCACGTACTTGATGACGTCGAGGAAGCCGCCGAGGTCCGACGCGGCCGACTTGGCCTGCTCGTCGGCGGTCTTGACGTCGTAGGTGCCGGTGTCGACCACGGCCGCGACACGGCTCTTCAGCTGGGCGTCGCTCACGCCTTTCGCCGCGTCGGCCTGGATGCTGGTGGCCTTGTCGGCCGAGCCGAGCAGCTGGGCCGCGGCCGTCCTCGGGTCGAGGAAGACCAGGGCAGCGCCCGGGTTGGTCGTGGTGAAGGTCGCGATACCGACGACCCTGACCTTGAAGGTGCCCGGCTGGGCGAGCACGGTCAGGGTGTCGCCGATCTTGACGTGCTTCTTGTCGGCGGTGTCGGCGTCCAGGAGGGCCTCGCCGCCGCCCTGCGGGGCGTGGCCCGAGGTCAGCTTCACGGGGCTGCGGTCGGTGAGGTACCAGTCGGAGGCGATGGTGGGCGCCCCGGTGGTGGGGCCGACCGACTTGTTCCTGCTGTCGACGACGGTGATGTTCTGGACGCTGACGTCCGCGTGGGTCGAGGCGACCCCGTCGACCTTCGCGACCCGCGCCGCGAGCGAGGCGGGCACGGTCTCGGCCGCCCCCGTCGGCACCTGGGACTTGAGGTCCTGCTTCGGCTCCACGGTCACATCGGCGGAGGTGGAGTGGAATAGCCGGTCGAAGGTGCGGGTGACCGTGTCGGAGAAGATCAGACTGCCCGCGACGAACGCCACGGACAGGATGATCGCCAGCGCGGAGAGGAGCAGCCGCCCCTTGTGGGCGAGGAAGCTGCGGAGCGTCGCCTTGAGCACGGTGTCAGTCCTCCTGGGCGGGAGCGGTGCTCTCGTCGAACTGGCTGCGGATCACGTCGAAGCGCTTCATTCGTTCCAGAACCGCCTCCGCCGTCGGGTGCTCCATCTCGTCGACGATCCGTCCGTCGCCGAGGAAGAGCACCAGGTCGGAGTGGGCGGCGGCGCCAGGGTCGTGGGTGACCATGACGACGGTCTGGCCGAGGCTGTCGACCGCCTCGCGCAGGAAGGCGAGCACCTCGAGGCCGGCCCGCGAGTCGAGGTTGCCGGTCGGCTCGTCCGCGAAGATCAGCTCCGGCCGGGAGGCCAGCGCCCGCGCGCACGCGACGCGCTGCTGCTGACCGCCGGACAGCTGGGAGGGCCGGTGCTTGAGCCGATCCCGCAGCCCCAGCGTGTCGATGACCTGGTCCAGCCACTTCTCGTCGGGCTTCTTGCCCGCGATGTCCATGGGCAGGGTGATGTTCTCGGCCGCGTTCAGTGTCGGGATGAGGTTGAAGGACTGGAACATGAAGCCGATCCGATCCCGGCGCAGCCGGGTCAGCTCGCGCTCCTTGAGCCCCGTGATCTCGGTGTCGCCGAGCCACACCTGGCCGGCCGACACCGAGTCGAGCCCCGCCAGACAGTGCATCAGCGTGGACTTCCCGGAGCCCGACGGCCCCATGACCGCGGTGAAGCGGCCGCGCGCGATGTCCACGTCCACCGAGTCCAGGGCGAGCACGGTGGTCTCGCCCGATCCGTACGCCTTGGTCAGACCGCGGGCGCGGGCCGCGCCCCGCGCTGCAGATGTGGACAACGCTGCCTCCTCGGTGGTCGGCCACTCGTGGGTGCCAAGCTAGTGTGACCGACCGCACACCCGGTATCCCCCATGGGGCCGAGGCGGTCTCCACCACAGGTCGTGCCCCTGATATCGGTGTAAGGGACACTCTCCACCCTCTGGTTGAGCTTCGCCCCTTGGACGGCCTCTTGCCGTGCTAGCACTTCAGCGCTAGCTTCTGAGTATGGCGAAGACCCAGCTGAACGTGAGAGTGGACGAGGGCACGGCCCGTGCCGCCCGCGAGCGCGCTCTGGCCCGCGGTATGAGCGTCAACCGCTACATCGAGGAACTCGTGAGACAGGACACCGGGGAGGTCGGCCAGACGTTCGTCGAGGCCGCCGCCGACTTCATGAAGCAGTACGAGGCGGTCTTCGCCGAGGAGTTCGCCGGCGAGGACGAGAGCACGCGCGAAGGTCGCCGCTGATCCCTTGAGCAACCTCAGCATCGATCTCGCCTGGCTTCTCATGCTCGCCGAACAGAAGACGCCCGGAGACCCCCAGGTCACCGACTGGGGTGCCCTCGTGGCGGCCGTCGCGCGCCACGAGGCCGAGATATTCGACGTCCCCGTCTACGACGACCCGCACGTACGCGCGGCGGCTCTGCTCCAACTCCTCATCCACATCCCCGCCCTGGAGCGCTCGAACGCCCTCTTCGCCTCGGCTGTCGCGTACGCCTACCTCGTCGCCAGCGGCCTGAGGGTCACCACGTCGCCGGTGCAGGTGCGCGACCTGGCCCGTCTGGTCAAGAAGGGCAACGCCACGGTGTACGACATCGCGGCGGAGCTGCGCGGCTGGACCATGTGAGCCGGGCGTTCAGTCGGCCGTCCCGGCGGACTCCGGCCGCCACGCCGTGCCCAGCACGCAGTACGAGGTGGGCAGCCTCGGCCCCGTCTGAGGCATCAGCATGCGCCGGTACGGGCCGAGTTCGAACCCGGCCTCGCGCAGCGCGGCGATCGGGTCGCGGGCCAGATGGCAGCCGCCGTTGAGGGGCGGCCACAGCGTGCGGTCCAGGGCGCGCTGGGTGAAGGTCATCGCAGGTCCGCCGCCGCGTCCGTGCTCGAAGAACCGCACCACGCCGCCGGGCCGCAGCACCCGCCGTATCTCCGCGAGCGCGCGCGGCACGTCCCGCACACTGCACAGCACCAGTGAGATCACCACCGCGTCGAAGGCCTCGCTCTTGACGGGCAGTGCCTCCGCGGCACCCGGAGCGACATCCACCGGCACCTCGCAGTGGCGGGCGGCGTCGAGGGCCAACTGCCGCAGCCGGCGCTCCGGTTCGATCGCCACGACCTCCGAGACGGTCCTCGGATAGTGCGCGAAGTTCAGTCCGTTGCCCGCGCCGATCTCGATCACCCGCCCGGACAGTCCGGACAGCAGCCGGTCGCGGACGCCGCCCATACCCAGCCGGGTCTCGGCGGCCACGCTGATCCGTGCGTAGTAGCGGGCGAACAGCGGATGGTGCACGGGATCCCGCGCCGGCTTGGCGGCGCCGGGGGGCCGTAGCGGCATGAGGACCTCCTCGACAGGACGGGCCTACCGCGATTCTCCCCCGTACGGGCCCCGCGCACCCCCGCTGGTTCAGGCGTGGCTCACGCCGGGCTCATACGATGAAGTCCCGCACCTGCTCGTACACGCCGTGGTCGTTGTTCATGTCGGTGTGCGAGACACAGCCGACGTCCACGTTGGTCGCGCCGCTCAGGAGCGCCGAGCTGTTCGGGACGACCGCTTCGTCGCAGTCCGACCAGTAGCTCGCGTAGGACACGGCACCCGGTGTCTCGTCGCCCGAGTTGAGAGCGGTCAGATAGGAGCTGCCGATCTGCATCTCCTTGCAGGACGTGTACAGCCACGCGCACCAGGAGGCGACGGACGTGCCGTGGTTCACCCCGGCGACCGAGACGAAGTCGTCGACGTACGACGTTCCGCCGAGGTTCTTGAGGTAGTAACGGGAGCTGAGCACACCCATCGAGTGAGCGACGATGTCGACCTTGGACGCACCGGTCTTCGCCAGCACGTTCTTGATCTCGGTGGCCAGCTGCTGCGCCGTGGTGGCGTTGGACTGCCCCCAGTCGTACGACCACGCGTACAGCTCGGAGGACGAGTAGCCGTCCGCCTCGAAGTCCGCGACCCAGTCGTTCCAGCTGCTCGAGTCGCCGCTCAGGCCGTGCACGAACACGATCGGGTTGTGGGTCGCCGCCCGAGCGGGGGCGGCGGAGAGTGAGAGGGACAGCAGGAGCGATGCGACCACGGCCGAGAATGCCGTGGCGATACGACGCTTGTGGCGCTGCATGGTGCCTCCTGACACGGGTGGGGTCGCCAGGAGTGTCGGCTCGGGTCTACGCGCGACGCATCGGCGAAGTCGCCGGTCTTTACGGTTCAATTAACTCGCCAGTAACGTCAGTTGAGTGGTGACTCCGGTGAACCCCCCTCCTCTTAACCGCACTTCGCCACCGCCGCGCACGACCTCCGGACTTTCCGAGGGCGTCCGCGTACGGGTCCTGCACGCCGTCTACGGTGATCCGCGCGCCGCCGCCGAACTCGTACCGCTGCTGACCGACCGCCAGTCGGCGGGCCTCGACCCGCTCCCCACGGAACCGTCCGCACTCGCCCCCGGCCTGCTGTGTGCGCACCGCGCCGAGATCCGGGCCCTCCCGGACGACACCCGTCTGCTCCTGCTGCTCGCGGCCGCGGACCAGTACCCGGTCGCCACCCATGCCTTCCTGCGCGCCGTCGCGGCCGTCCGCCTGGACACCCGCCCGCTGGAGGCCGCCGAGGCGGCCGGAATCGCACAGGCGGGAGCGGGGGGGCGTCGTCTTCCGGGACGCCTGGACGAGGATCGCCGCGTACGAGACCGGCTCCCCGGCGGACCGCCGCGACGTCCACCGCCTGCTGGCGCGCGTCCTGCACGGCGCCGGTGAAACACCCCGCCGCTCCTGGCACCGGGGCGCGGGCGCCCTCGGCCCGAGCGCCCGTCTGGCGGCGGAACTGCGCGCCGCAGCAGAGCAGGCCCGCGCCGCGGGCCAACTCACACTGACCCGGGCCCTGTTGGAACGCGCCGCAGCTCTCTGCCCCACCCCGTCCGAACAGTCCCGCCTCCGCGCCCGCGCCGCCACGGCCGCCTGGCACTCGGGCGACGCGGACCGCGCCCGCCGCCTGGCGGCCACCGCGACCCCCGACGACGCACTGACGGGTCTGCTCGCACTCCGCGCGGGGAACGCGACGGAGGCCTTCGACTCGCTGCTGACGGCGGTTGTCGAGGCCGGTGATGGGGAGGACGGCCAGGGGAGCGGGACGGGACTTCAGGGCGCCCCGAAGAAGCCGCGGCGCGCCGGAGGGGTGGAGGGCGCGCGCGGTGGTGACGTCGGGGCAACGCCGGGACGCGGAGAGCGCGACGGCGCCGGTGCACCGGGACGGACAGAGCAGGCCGGCCGGGGAGTGCGCCGGTCCGCGGAAGTGGCGGACGGTGCGGGAGCAGTTCATGGGCGTGCGGCCGGCGACTCCGCGCCCGACCCCCACCTCCTCGCCCGCGCCACCGAGGCCGCCATCTACACCGGTGACCTGCGGCGCTGCCGGGAGGCCGCCGTGGTGGCCGGGCAGCTGGGGATCGGGGTGCCCGGCACGTTGGGCGGGCTCGTCGCTGCCTTCGAGGGGCGGTACGAGGACGCGCGGGATCTGCTGGAGGCGGCAGCCGGGCGATGCGAGCCGGGAGGGGACCCCACCCTGCTCGTGCACGCCGGTATCGCCGCGCTGATGCTCGGTGACCACACCCGGGCCGCCACCGCCACCGTGCGGGCAGCCGCCTCGGCCCGGGCGCGGGGCGCCGCCGCCACCGTGGCACAGGCGCTGGAGTTCCGTGCCTACGCCGACTTCTGGACCGGGCGCCCACAGGTCGGCGCTGCCACCGCCACGGACGCCCTGCGGCAGGCGTACGCCACCGGGCAGGACAACGGCGCCTGCCATCTGCAGGCCGCCCTCGCCATGTTCGCGGCGGTCACCGGCGACGCAACCACCTGCCGCGAACGCGCCGCAACCGCACGCTCCTACGCCCTCGCCCGCGGCCTCGGCCTGCCCGCCGCGCTCGCCTTCCTCGACCTCGCCGACGGCCGCTACGCCGGCGCGGCGGCCCGGCTGCGCGCCCTCGCCGGCTTCGGCCCGGGCCACGGCCACCGCGCCATCCGCCACCTGGCCACCCCGCACTACGTCGAGGCCGCCGTACGCACCGGCGACACCCGCGTCGCGCGGGCCGCCCACGCCGACTACCACCGTTGGGCGCGTGCCGTGCGCAGTAGCGACGACCTGGCGCTCAGCGCCCGCTGCCGCGCGCTGCTCGCGCCCGGCGCGGAGGCCGTCGAGCACTACCGCACGGCACTCGACCTGCACGCGCAGGGCGACCGCGACTTCGAACGCGCCCGAACGGAGCTGCTGTTCGGCAGTGCCCTGCGCCGACTGCGCCGCCGCACGGAGGCCGGCGACCGGCTCCACAGCGCCCTGGAGGCCTTCGAGTACTTCGGTGCCCCGCACTGCGCGACACAGGCCCGCGCTGAACTCCGCGCGCTGGGCGCTCCCGCCACCTCCGCGCGCGGCCGCACCGACGACCCCGTCACACGCCTGACGGCCCAGCAGCTCCTGATCGCCCGCATGGCCGCCGACGGCGCCACCAACCGTGAGATCGCCGCCCGCCTCGCCCTCAGCCCCCGCACGATCGACCACCATCTGCGGGGCGTGTTCAGCCGGTTGGGCATCCGCTCACGGATCGACCTGGTACGGCTGCTGGGCGACGGCGGGCACGCGCAATGACGGCTGCGCCGCGGCGGGGCGCCCGTCAGCGACCCGTACGCCACCGCCGTCGCCGGGCCTCGTGCCGACGGTTCATCCGAATAGCAGACATGCTGCCAATTGTCATGATTTCAATACAGGCTGTAGCTATGTCCGCGAAATACGCTGCCCTTCGCGAGCGTGTGGACACGCCGCGTCACGACGGTTGACTCGAGGAACGACGAAGGGCGTCGACATGACAGACCCAGGCCGCTCCGTGCGGCGTCCATCCCGGATCGTTCTGGGCTCGCTCGCCGCTGCGGCCGCACTGCTCGCGGCCGGTCTGCCGCAGTCGGCGCCCGCGGCCGCGGCGCCGGGCACCGCCGCCGCGGTCACGGCTGCCGCCGCGGACGGCGGTGCTCCGACGGACGACGTCAGCACGCTGTCCACGGGATGGCAGACGCCCTGGGAGATCAAGTTCATGCCGGACGGACTCTCGGCGCTGGTGACCGAGCGGCTCACCTTCCAGGTCTACCGCCTCGACCGGGACGGGACCAAGACACTGGTCGGCGAGGTGCCGAACACGGTCCCCGAACCCTATGACGACGGCCCAGGCGGCCTGTTGGGTGTAGCTCCGTCCCCGACCTGGAACGGCACGACCGACAAGCAGGTGTTCTTCGTGCACACCACGAGGACCCGGACCCAGGTCGTCAGCATGGACTACGACGGCAGGTCGCTCTCCAACTACAAGGTGGTCCTCGGCGGAATCAAGCGGGTGGGCAACCACAACGGCGGCCAGATCGCCTTCGGCCCCGACGGCTACCTCTACGTCTCCACCGGCGACGCCTACCAGCCCAAGCTCGCGCAGGACAAGAAGTCGCTCAACGGCAAGATCCTCCGTATCACCAGGACCGGGGCCGCGGCCCCCGGCAACCCGTTCGGCACCCGCGTCTACAGCTACGGCCACCGCAACCCGGAGGGCCTGGCCTGGGACCGCAACGGCCGCCTGTGGGAGACGGAGGTCGGCGATCAGACCTGGGACGAGATCAACCTGATCAAGCCGGGCGCCAACTACGGCTTTCCCGCCTGTGAGGGCGGCTGTGACGTCAAAGGCATGACCACCCCGAGGGTCGTCTTCCACCCGGAGTGGGGCGTGCCCGCCCAACTCGCCATCGTGGACAACGTCATCTACGTGACGTCGCTGCGCGGCAAGCGGCTGTGGCGCATCCCGATCGACGGGGACAGCGAGTTCACCGGCACGCCGGTCGACTTCTACCCAGGCCGGCTCGGTCGCCTCCGGGCCATTGCCAAGGTGCCCGGCGCGGACGAACTGTGGGTGGGCACCAGCGACCTCGGATACGGCAAGGACAAAATCCTCCGCGTCTCCCTCAAGTGACCCTCCCTGCACACCCAGAAAACCCACCGGAGAGGACGTATCACCCATGAACGAAGCCACGGAGCAGCTCAAGCCGGTCGAGCAGATCGCCTCGCAGGACACGGACAGGGCCACCTGGCAGGCGCCCTCCTACGAGGTCGTCGACACCGCGCTTGAGGTCACCGCCTACTCCCTCAGCTCCCGCTAGCCGGCGCCATGCTGCTGCTGGTACTCGGCACGGCCGCCGGCGGCGGCATCCCCCAGTGGAACTGCGCGTGCTCCGGATGCTCCGGGGCACGCGCCCACCCGGGCCGACGCCGCCGTCACGCCTCCCTCGCCGTACGCACCGACGACGGCCGCTGGTACATCGTCAACGCGACACCCGACATCGGCGACCAGATCGAAGCCCGGCCCGAACTCCACCCAGGGCCCGGCCCCCGGCAGACCCCGATCGCCGGACTGGTCCTCACCGACGCCGAACTCGACCACACCCTGGGCATCGCACGGCTGCGCGAGGCGGACGCCCTCCAGGTGATCACCACGGCACCGGTCCGGCGGGCGCTCCTCGACCGTCTGCATCTCGGCGACGTACTGGCGCCGTACACCTCCATCACCTGGCGGGAGCTGCCGTCGCGCGGAGCCGAACCCCTGGACCGCGGTACCTCGGGCCTCCAGATGAGCGGCATCCCGGTGTCGGGCAAGCGCCCGCGGTACGCCGCCGATGCCCCGGACGACGACGCATGGGTCGTGGCGCTGCGCCTGTACGACCCGGCCTCCGGGTCCACCGCGCTCTACGCCCCCGCCCTGGCCGCCTGGCCCGACCGCTTCCAGCAGGCCGCCACGGAGGCCGACTGCGTCATCGTGGACGGCACCTTCTGGGACGACGAGGAGCCCCGCAGCACCGGCATCTCCGAACGCACCGCCACCGGCATGGGCCACCTGCCGATCGAGGGACCGGACGGAACCGCCGAGCGCCTCGCCCGCCTCTCCGCCCGCTGCCTCTACACCCACCTCAACAACACCAACCCCCTCGTCGACCCGGCCGCGCCCCAGCACAAGCGGCTCGCACGGCTGGGCCTCGAGGTGGCGTACGACGGGATGGTGATCGACCTATGAGCACGACCGCACTGAATACGACAGCACTGAATACGACAGCCCTGAACACGGCACCCGACCCGCTCGCGGAGCCCTGGCGCCCCGCGGAGTTCGAGGCACGACTGCGCGCGGTGGGGGAGGAGCGGTACCACGACAGCCACCCCTTCAACCTCCGTATGCACAGCGGCGATCTCAGCCAGGACGAGCTGCGCCGCTGGATCGTCAACCGCTTCCACTACCAGCGCCACATCCCCGTCAAGGACGCCCTGATCACGGCCAAGCTGGACACCCCGGTGCTGCGCCGGATGTGGCTGCGCCGCATCCAGGACCACGACGGTCAGCAGGACCGCGAGGGCGGCCTCGACCGGTGGCTGCGGCTCGCCGAGGCGGCCGGCCTGCCCCGTGAGACGCTGCTCGCCGGCGACGGCGTGCTGCCGGGCGTACGGCTGGCGGTCGACGGATACGTCAACTTCTGCCGGCTGCGCACGCCCCTCGAAGCCGTTGCCGCGTCACTGACCGAACTGTCCGCCCCGGATCTGATGCGCACCCGCATCGAGGCCTTCCAGCGCCACTACCGGTGGATCGAACCCCAGGGCCTCGCCTACTTCCGCACCCGGGTCTCCCAGGGCCGGCGCGACAGCCGCGAGGCACTCGACCTGGTCCTCGGCTGGGCCCGCACCCGGGACCAGCAGGAACGCGCCTTGGCCGCACTGCGCTTCAAGTGCGATGTCCTGTGGTCGCTGCTCGACGCCGTGGACCAGGCGGGCCGCCGGGAGCAGGGGTGAGGGCGACGTCGGTGACCGACTGGCGGCCCGTGCCGGCCCCCGCCGTTGTTCTGCGGCACGACCACACCCGGGACACGGACCTGCTCCTCCTTCCCGAGCGTGTCGTCGTGCTGCGGGGCGGGGCCGGCACGGTCGTCGGCCTGTGCGACGGCGCCCGCAGCGTGCGCGACATCGTCGACGAACTGTCGGCACGCTTCCCCGGCGCCCCCGTGGCCACCGACGTCCCTCCCTTCCTCGAACGGCTGCGCAAGGAGGGCTGGCTGCGATGACCCTCACCGATCCGACCCGCCCCGCCGCTCAGTCGCCCGCCCCCGCCCGTCCCTGGGCGCTGCTGGCCGAACTCACCCACGCCTGCCCGCTGCACTGCGGGTACTGCTCCAACCCGCTGGAGCTGACACGGCGTTCACGCGAACTGACCACCGCGCAGTGGACGGACGTGATGCGCCAGGCCGGCGAGTTCGGCGTGGTGCACACCCATCTCTCGGGCGGTGAGCCGCTGCTGCGCCGGGACCTGGAGCAGATCGTCGCCGCGGCCGAGGCCGCCGGGATCTACACCCAGATGGTCACCAGCGGTGTGGGCCTGGCCCGGGAGCGGCTCTGCGCGCTCGCCGCCGCCGGGCTGCGCAGCGTCCAGCTCTCCGTCCAGCATGCCGACGCGCGCGCCTCGGACCGGATCGCCGGACGCCGTTCCTTCGGCGACAAGGAACGCGCCGCCGCACTGGTAAGGGCCGCGGGCCTGCCCCTGGGGCTCAACGTCGTCCTGCACCACGAGAACCTCGACGCCCTCGACGCCGTCGTCGAACTGGGCCTGTCCTGGGGCGTGGACCGCATCGAACTCGCCAACGCGCAGTTCTACGGCTGGGGTCTGCTCAACCGCGCCGCCCTGCTCGCCACGCGCGACCAGCTAGCCCGCGCACGGGACGCCGTCGAGCGGTGGCGGGAGCGACTCGCGACGGACGGACCCGAGCTGGTCTGGGTCGTCCCCGACTACTTCGACGGCGTGGCCAAGCCGTGCATGGGCGGCTGGGGCGCGATCTCGCTCACCGTCGCCCCGGACGGCACCGTCCTGCCCTGCCCGGCCGCGGCCTCGCTGCCGGATCTGGACCCGCCCAACATCCGGGACAATCCGCTGGCCTGGATCTGGGACCATTCCCCGGCGTTCAGCCGCTACCGGGGCACCGACTGGATGCCCGACCCCTGCCGCAGCTGTTCCCGCCGCGAGGAGGACCACGGCGGCTGCCGCTGCCAGGCCTACGCGCTCACGGGTGACGCATCCCGCACGGACCCCGCCTGCCGGCTCTCCCCCGACCACGCCCTGATCCGCGCACTGACGGACGACAGCACCAACGGCCGACCGCCCATCAGGCGGCGGGCACCGGTCCGACCAGATCGCGCGGCAGCTGCCGTGATCGAGGCGTGAGCACGGGCCGGCGACTATGTTGACCCCATGTACTCGGCGCAGGTCTCACGACATGTGCACGCCCCGCCTTCGGCGGTCTACCGGGCTCTGCTGGACGCGGACGCGATCGCCGGATGGCGCGTGCCGGACGGCATGAGCAGCCACGTGCACGAATTCGAGGCGCGCGAAGGCGGGCGCTTCCGCGTCTCGCTCACCTACGACGCGCCGGTCGGCACCGGCAAGTCGGCCGCGCACACCGACACCTACCACGGCCATTTCGCGAAGCTCGTACCGGACGAGCAGGTCGTCGAGGTGCTCGAGTTCGAGACCGCGGACCCCGCGCTGCGGGGCACGATGACGATGACCACCACGCTCACCGCCGCGGACGGCGGCACCGACGTCCTCGTCGTGCACGAGGGGATCCCCGACGCCGTGCCCGCCGCCGACAACGAGACCGGCACGCGCATGGCCCTGGCGAACCTCGCGCGGCTCGTCGAGGCGGACGAGCGCTCCGGCTGAATCAGCGGGTCAGCGGCTCTACGGCGCCTCCCGGCCCCGGAACGCCTCCGCGTCCCACGCCCCGTCCAGCCGCGGTGCCAGCCAACCCGGCGCATTCTCACGGAAGTCGGCGGGTGCCAGCGAGCCCGCTCCGGCGGGCAGGGCACCCAGCAGCGGTGCGCCCGCCACATCCGGCAGATCCGCCACGTTGCAGCGGGAGGCGAGGTCGGGGGAGCCGGGCCAGCTGCCGATCACGATCCCGGCCAGGTCGAGCCGACGGGAACGGAGTTCACGTGCCGTCAGCTCCGTCGTGTTCAGCGTGCCCAGGCCCGCCGACGCCACCACCAGCACGGGCGCCTTCAGCAGCTCCGCCGCGTCCGCCAGCGTCCCGCCCTCCGGGTCGAAGCGGACGAGCAGCCCGCCGGCCCCCTCCACCAGCACCAGGTCGTGCTCGGCGGCCAGCTTGGCCGCGGCCTCGGCGACGTCCCGCGGGCGTACCGGGGGCATACCGGCCCTCCGGGCGGCCGTCCCCGGCGCCAACGGTTCGGGAAAACGGGCGAGTTCGGCCGCCGTCACGCCACCCGCCAGCCGGGCGACCTCGGCGGCGTCCCCGGGCTCGTCCGGCCCCACGCCCGTCTGTGCGGCCTTCAGCACGGCCACCGACCGGCCGGCCGCCAGGGCACAGGCGGCGACCGCAGCGGTCGTGACCGTCTTGCCGACCTCCGTACCGGTGCCCGTGATCACCAGGATCGTCATGCCGTGCTCATCCCTCCCGCGCCGCCGCGCACACCGCGCGCGCGATCAGTGCCACGTCGGCGTCCCCGGTGACGTACGGCGGCATCGTGTAGATCAGGTCGCGGAACGGCCGCAGCCACACGCCCTCGCGCACGGCCGCGTCCGTCGCCGCCTTCATGTCGACGGCATGGTCCAGCTGCACGACTCCGATGGCGCCGAGGACGCGTACATCCCGCACGCCCGGGAGCTCGAGAGCCGGTGCCAGCCCCTCCCGCAGCCCCGTCTCGATCCGCTTGACCTCGCCGAGCCAGTCCTGGCCGAGCAGCAGCTCGATCGAGGCGCAGGCGACCGACGCGGCGAGAGGGTTACCCATGAAGGTCGGGCCGTGGGCCAGGACCGGCACCTCGCCCTGCGAGATGCCGTCGGCCACGCGGGAGGTGCACAGCGTCGCCGCCAGCGTCATGTAGCCGCCGGTCAGCGCCTTGCCCACGCACATCACGTCCGGCGTCACGGCCGCGTGGTCGGCCCCGAACAGGGCGCCGGTGCGGCCGAACCCGGTCGCGATCTCGTCGAACACCAGCAGCACGTCATGCGCGTCGCACGCCTCGCGCAGCACCCGCAGATACGCGGGGGAGTGGAAGCGCATCCCGCCGGCGCCCTGCACCACCGGCTCGACGATCACCGCGGCCAGTTCGTCGGCGTGCCGCTCGATCGCCGAGCGCAACTGCTCCGCGTACGACTCCTCGTACTCGGCCGGGGGCGCGTCCACGAACACCTGGCGCGGCAGTACCCCGCTCCACAGTTCGTGCATCCCGCCCTTGGGATCGCACACCGACATGGGCTGCCAGGTGTCGCCGTGATAGCCGCCGCGCCAGGTCAGCAGCCGCTGCTTGCCGCCCCGGCCCAGCGAACGCCAGTACTGCAGGCACATCTTGGCCGCGACCTCGACCGACACCGAACCGGAATCGGCGAGGAAGACATGCTCCAGACCGTCGGGTGACATGTCGACAAGGTGCTTTGCGAGCCGGACGGCGGGCTCGTGGGTGAGCCCGCCGAACATCACATGGCTCATCCGGCCGAGCTGAGCACGCGCGGCCTCGTTGAGCACCGGGTGGTTGTAGCCGTGGATGGCCGACCACCAGGACGACATGCCGTCGACCAGCTCGCCCGAGCCGTCCGCGAGCCGAAGCCGCACCCCGCTCGCCGACTCGACGACGAGCGGTTCGACCCGGCCGGGCATGGGCCCGTACGGATGCCAGACATGCCGTCGGTCGAGCTCCAGCAGCTCGGAGACGGGCAGGTCAGGCATTGGGCGCGAGATCCGTTCCGACACCGCGGTGGCGCATGGCGACCAGGTCGGTGCGGGGCTCGGCCGAGGGCACAGCGGCAGCCGTACCGCAGACACCGCCGTCCTCGTGCGACCCGCAACCGCCGTCCTGGTGGGAGCCGCAGCCGGCCCCGGCGTGCGAGCCGCAGCCGCCGCCCGACGTGACGCGGTGCTCCGGCAGCGTCACCTCGCCGGCGCCCTCCACCTCGAAGCCGGCGTCCGCGATCATCTCCAGGTCGGCCTTGCCTGCCTGGCCCTCGCTGGTGAGGTAGTCGCCGAGGAAGATCGAGTTGGCCAGGTTCAGCGCCAGGGGCTGCATGGTGCGCAGGTGCACCTCGCGGCCGCCGGCGATGCGGACCTCGACGTCCGGGCACACGAACCGCACCATCGCCAGGATCCGCAGGCAGCGCTGCGGGGTGAGGTGCCACTCCTTGGCGAGGGGGGTGCCCTCCATCGGGATCAGGAAGTTCACCGGCACCGAGTCCGGGTCCAGCTCGCGCAGCGAGAAGACCACGTCCACCAGGTCCTCGTCGCTCTCGCCCATGCCCGCGATCAGACCGGAGCAGGCGGACAGACCGGCCGCGTGCGCCTTGGTCACCGTGTCCACCCGGTCGGCGTACGTGTGGGTGGTCGTGATGTCCCCGTACGTCGCCTCGGACGTGTTCAGGTTGTGGTTGTAGGCGTCCGCACCCGCCTCGCGCAGCCGCTCCGCCTGGCCGTCGGAGAGCAGACCGAGACAGGCGCACACCTCGACGCCCTCGTTCTGCTCCTTGATCGCCTTGATGGTGCCGGCGACCCGGTCCACGTCCCGGTCCGTCGGCCCTCGCCCGGACGCCACCAGGCACACCCGCTTGGCGCCACCCGCCAGTCCGGCCGCCGCGGCCTTCGAAGCCTCGTCCGGCTTGATCCAGGTGTACTTCAGGATGTCGGCCTTGGAACCGAGCCGCTGGGAGCAGTAGGAGCAGTCCTCCGGACACAGTCCGGACTTCAAGTTGACGAGGTAGTTGAGTTTCACCCGTCGGCCGAACCAGTGCCGACGCACCTTTCCGGCCGCGGCCACCACATCGAGCACGTCGTCGTCGGAAGTGGCGAGGACGGCCAGCGCTTCCTCGCGGGTCGGCAGCTCGCGCCGAAGCCCCTTGTCCACCAGCGTGTTCAGCAGGTCCATGAGAGCCGATCCTGTCCTACGGAAGCGCTCCCGGCCAAGGAGAGAATGAACAACAGGGGCACTTCGTCGTGTGTGTATTGCCACACCATGGGGTGCGGCCCGTCCGGCTAGTGTCTGTCCACTGCCTACA
Organism: Streptomyces sp. NPDC001157; assembly: GCF_053598255.1. Lineage (NCBI taxonomy): Bacteria > Bacillati > Actinomycetota > Actinomycetes > Kitasatosporales > Streptomycetaceae > Streptomyces > Streptomyces sp. NPDC001157. Next base: position 107,841 of record NZ_JBSFJW010000020.1, on the reverse strand, counting down.
AAAGCCCCGGAGGAGCCATGGCGTTCGGCTGGATCGACGAACAGGCGCAGCTGCGCCGCCGCGCCGGACTCGTACGGACCCTGCGCCCGCGCCCGGCCGACTCCCCGCTGCTGGACCTCGCGAGCAACGACTACCTGGGCCTGACCCACCACCCCGAGATCGCCGAGGGCGCCGCCCGGGCCGCGCGGACCTGGGGCGGCGGCTCGACCGGTTCTCGACTGGTCACCGGTACCACGGAACTCCACACCGAGCTGGAGCGCGAACTCGCCGACTTCTGCGGCTTCGAGGCGGCACTCGTCTTCTCCTCCGGCTACGCGGCCAACCTCGCGGCGGTCACCGCGCTGGCCCCGCACGGCTCGCTGATCGTCTCCGACGCGGGCAACCACGCCTCCCTCATCGACGGCTGCCGGCTGGCCCGGGGCACCACCCAGGTCGTCGGACACGCCGACCCGGAGGCGGTGCGCAAGGCGCTGCAGACGCACGAGGACGGCGCGGCCACAGCGGTCGTCGTCTCCGACACGGTCTTCTCGGTCGACGGCGACGCCGCCCCGCTGACCGAACTCGCCGCCGCCTGCCGGGAGCGCGGCGCGGGACTGCTGGTCGACGACGCGCACGGGCTCGGGGTCCTCGGTGACGGCGGTCGCGGCGCCGCGTACGCGGCGGGCCTCGCGGGCGCCGACGACGTGGTCGTGACCGCCACGCTGTCCAAGTCGCTCGGCAGCCAGGGCGGCGTGGTGCTCGGCCCCGCCCGGGTGGTCGACCACCTCGTGAACGCGGCCCGCACCTTCATCTTCGACACGGGACTCGCCCCCGCCGCTGCGGGGGCGGCCCTGGCGGCCCTGCGGCTGCTGCGCCGAGAGCCGGAGCGTGCGGCACGCGCGCGTGCGGTCGCCGCCGAACTGCACGCACGGCTGACCGCCGCGGGTCACGAGGCGGTACGCCCGGACGCCGCGGTCGTCTCCGTGCGCGCGCCGTCCCCGGAGGGGGCCGTGCAGTGGGCGGCCGACTGCCGTACGGCAGGCCTCGCCGTGGGCTGCTTCCGTCCTCCTTCCGTGCCCGACGGCATCTCACGGCTGAGGCTGACCGCCCGCGCGGACCTCTCCGAGGCGCAGATCGAACGCGCTGTACGTGTGATCGGCGAGACGCGACCATGAGTCGGCGTGACACGGCCGTGTGCCGCACGATGCGGAACCGATCGAGACTGATCGGGGCTAGTCAGTACTGATCAGGGTCGATCGCACTGATCAGTACTTGAACGCGGCCGTGAAGTCCGTCCAGCTCTCGGGGGAGAGGAGCAGGGCGGGCCCGGCCGGGTCCTTGGAGTCGCGCACGGCGAGCAGCCCGGCCCAGGGGCCGGAGCGCGGCCGCGCCGTCTCGACGCAGTTGTTCGCACCCGTGCTGTAGCTGCTGCGCTGCCACCGCACGCCGTGCAGATCGGTACTGGAAGGTACGTTCCGAGGCAGTGCTGACATGGTGCCTCCTTACGCGCCGTCACCTATCCCGGCGATGTAATCCAACGAGTCCTCGGGCGAAAGGGCGTGGATCTGAAGGGCGTTGAAGGCCTCGGTATAGGCCCGGAGGTCTTCTTTCCGTTCGAGGTAGAGGCTACTCGTCAAGTGGTCGAGAACAACCACATCCAGATCGGAAGTGCTCGAAAATGAGAAGATTACGAAAGGGCCGGTGACACCGACATGTGCCCCGGCAGCGAACGGCAGTACCTGAAGCCGTACTTGAGGCAGACGCGCCGCCTCCAGGAGTCGTTCGAGCTGCTGCTCCATGACGCCGGGGCCGCCGATCTCCCGGCGCAGCACCGCCTCGTCCAGTACCGCGCTCAGCTCCAGCGGCGGATCCGAACGCAGCACGTCCTGCCTGGCCAGCCGTACCTCGACCAGGGCGTCGAGCCGTTCGTCGTCCAGTCCGCCGACCGCTGCCCGGGTCACCGCGCGTGCGTATGCGGGCGTCTGCAGAAGGCCGGGCACGACAGACGTCTCCAGCGTGCTCATCGCGCTCGCCTGGGATTCCAGACTGATGAAATCGCGGTAGGTCGGCGGTAGTACCCCGCGATAGGCGTGCCACCAGTGATGTCGGCCGCCTCCCTCGTCGGAGCCCGCCAACACCAGCAGCAACTCACGGAGTTGGGCGTCCGCCACGGCGTAGGCGTCCAGGAGTAACCGCACATCGGCCGGTTTCACCCCGCTGGCGCCGGTCTCGATCCGGCTCACCTTCGACTGGTGCCAGCCCACGAGCCGGGCGGCCTCACCACTGGTGAGCCCCGCGCTCGTGCGTAACGCACGCAGTTCGGCGCCCAGTTTCCGGCGGCGCACCGCGGGACCGTGTTGCATGCGCTTCTCCTTACTCCTTCCGTGCCACCCAAATACGGTCTCTCGTCGCAGAGTTCACCGCTTTGAGCGACAGATATATGCATATCTTGGTGGATCGCCACCCGTGACGGGCGCGGTAATGGCAGTCTGGCGACGAAGCACCAGTCCGGGACCGTACTCGAACCATCCGCTCCGTGTCGGACTCCGGTCCCGTGGGAAAGGGACGACCGCGCCATGGCAGACCATTTGGAAGCATCCGTCACTCTGCCGAGCGATCCCGCCTCGGTCTCCGCGGCCCGCGGCTTCGTGGTCGGCACGCTGGCCGAGTGGGGGCTGCCGGCGGACACGGAAGCCGCCGAGACCATCCGCCTCATCGTCTCCGAACTCGCCACCAACGCCGTACAGCACACCTTCGGTCAGTCGCCCACCTTCACGGTGGACATCGACCTCCACCGTGACGAGCAGCTCCGCATCGGTGTCACCGACAGCCACCCGCGGTTCCCGAAGCGCCTGCCCGCCGCCGTGCAGCAGGACAACGGCCGGGGCATGGTGATCATTCGCTGGCTGGCCGCCGAATGCGGTGGCCGACTGCATGTCCGCCCCACCCGCGAGGGCGGCAAGACGGTCACCATCGAACTCCCGTGGACGGTACCGGCCCAGCCCATGACGGCGGCGGGGCAGCAGGAGCCGTAGTCGCTCAACCGTGCCGCGCGACAGCGCCCGGGGCGCGTTTGCCGTCGATACCCAGCGGTGCCGGGGCTGTGATGCCGTGTCAGGCCCCGCGGGGGCGACGGCATGGCAAGGTCGCCGTCGCCCCCGCGGGAGAGTCAGCTGACCCGGCCGTACCAGACGCTGGAGGTCCAGATCTTCTGCAGCTTTACGACGTCCCCGGTCTTCGGGGCGTGCCAGATCTTCCCCTTCCCGGCGTAGATGCCGACGTGGTAGACGTTGGAGCCCGAGTGGAAGAACACAAGGTCTCCGGCCTTCCGGCTCTTCGCGGAGATGTGCCGGGTCTTGTTGTACTGCTGGGCCGCCGTACGGGGCAGACTTTTGCCCGCCTTCTTGAACGAGTACAGCGTGAGCCCTGAGCAGTCGAACCGGCGCGGTCCCGTGGCGCCCCACTTGTACGGGGAACCCTTTTTGGAAGCCGCGATCTCGAGTGCCTTCGTCGCCAAGGGGGCCGCCGAGGCGTCGGAGGCGACACCCGGGACCACGATGGAGCCGCCCACGGCGGCGAGGGTGAGAGCCGAGGCCGTACCGGCCCGGACCATCAGCGACGGGACACGATTGAGCGCAGTCATGCGCAACCCTTCGTCAGCCGCCTGTGAAGGATGACCTGTCGGATTCGGGCTGGCGAAGTTGCCCGGCCGCTGCTGCGGCTTCACCCCAAGGGCTGCTCGACCCGGTCATGGCGTGACCGTTCCGGCGACCCGTCTAGCTTGGGTCCTCCACTCCTGCCGATCCACTCCTGTCGACCGGTCATCCGGGCGGCGGCAGGACTCGGCGTCCGCACGGATCGCCCCGCCGCTGCGGCGGGGGCTTGTCGTCAGACAGGGATCTTCACCCATACAAGTCCGAAAATCCCAATGGAACCGGGGGTTTGTGTCGTTACTCACCACTCACCCGTTCGGGTGGACACCCCTGTGTTCGAGGGAGTGTTGGGGGGTCCGAGGAGGCTCGGACCAGCACCGGAGCACGATATTCCGCTCTTCGGGCAGGCGCGTTGCGCAACCCTGACGGTCGCGAAAAAGGAGCCGCGACTACGCCGAATGGGGGTACCTCATCTGGTCCGTTTCAACTCCGGTCCGGACGCTCCGCCGACAGGGCGGAGGGCCCGGACCGGTCGTACGTGCGTCAACTGTCGGACTGCGGGGGCACCGTGACCCGGGCGGTGCGCCGCTCCCCGTCGAGCACCCGCAGAGCGCGCCCCAGCGTCGGAGCGTGCAGTTCGGTCTCGCCCCGCTGGTGCATCAGCGCCAGGGCGTCGCGCAGCTGGGCCGCCTTGCTCACCAGCGCCTGCGCGGCCCGCAGTCCGCGATAGGTGTCGCCGTGCTGCGCCGGGTTGATGCGGCCGAGCAGGTCGACCACGTCGAGGTAACGGTCGATCAACTCGCCCTCGGCGCGAGTGAGGGCGGGCAGCGGCGGAAGTTCGGGTGGGAGCACCGGCCGCTCACCGCCCGGTGGGCGGGGCGAGGGTGGACTTGCGGCTCGGGACGATCCGGTCCACCAGGCCGTAATCCACGGCTTCCTGGGCATTGAGGATCTTGTCCCGTTCGATGTCCGCGCTGACTTGCTCCGGGCTGCGTCCCGTGTGCCGCACGAGCATCTCCTCCAGCCGGGCCCGCATCCGGCCCAACTCCTCGGCCTGGATGGCCAGATCGCTGGTCTGTCCCTCGATGGGCTCGGCCAGGAGCGGCTGATGGATCACCACGCGGGCACCCGGCAGCGCGAACCGCTTGCCCGGCGTGCCCGCCCCCAGCAGCACCGCGGCGGACGAGCCGGCCTGCCCCAGGCAGATCGTCTCCACGTCGCAGCCGACGTATTGCATCGTGTCGTAGATCGCCGACATCGCGGTGAACGAGCCGCCGGGGGAGTTGATGTAGAGCGAGATGTCCTGGTCCGGAGCCTGGTACTCGAGGTGCATGAACTGGGCCATCACATCGTTCGCCGAGGTGTCGTCGATCGGCGTCCCGAGAAAGACGATCCGCTCCTCCAGCAGCTTGGAGTACGGATCCATCGTCTTGGTGCCGGAGCTCGTGCGCTCGGTGAACTCGGGCAGGACGTAACGGGCGGACGGTCGGGTCATCGGTACCCCTCCTTCTGCGTCTGTAAAAAATGTACAGGACGTACATGACGTTGCGATGGGGGCGGATTCTGGTGATCAAGCCAAATGCCCAGGTCGGAGGCGGTTTTCGCTGTTCGCCGAGGGCGGATCTCTCACAACTTTCTCTACGAACTTTCGTTTGGCTGGCCGGGCGGACCAGGGGAAAATGCCTGTGATGTGAAGTCCGGTCGGGTGGATGGTTGCGGTCGTCTCGTAGCGGGTGGCGCTCATTCGCTCGTGGCCATGGGCAGTGTCGCCATCCCCAAGCTCAGGTCGGGGAGTTACTTCCCGCACTGGCTGCTGGAGCGGCGCCGGCGGGCCGAACAGGCCCTCATCTCGGTGGTCGCCACCGCCTGCCTGCTGGGCGTCTTCACCCGCCGAGTCGAGAAGCTCGCCGAGTCCCTGGGCGTCACCCAGCTGTCGAAAACCGCCCTCTGGATGCCGGCCCCTACGCGTTCGCCCCGGTCGATGCCCTGCCCCAGAAGGTCCGTGAGGGCGGCCGCATCATCAACGTCCACGCGCTCATCGCGGTGGGCGTCAACACGGACGGACACCGCGAGATCCTCGGCCTGGACGTGGCCACCGCCGATGACGGCGCAGGCTGGCCGGCCTTCCTACGCTCCCTGATCGCCCGCGGCCTGTCCGGCGTCCAACTGGTCATCTCTGACGCGCACATGGGCCTGGTCGACGCGATCGGCGCCACCCTGCCCGGCGCGAGCCGGCAGCGATGTCGTACTCACTGCGCCCGCGTGCTGCTGAGCCAGTGCCCAAGTCGGCCCAGCCCTGGGTGCGGGGGAACGAGTCATGCCGAGCGCGCAGGCCAGCGGTCCTCTTGCAGGACCGCGGAAAACATAACGGGGGGCCGGCGTGATCCGGTCCATCGATCCTGCGCCAGTGACCCCCATGATCGTGAGGGCAGCGCCCGTATTCCATCCTGCACGCGCCGCGCCAACTCGCCGATCAATACGGCCTCGCTCTTGAGGAGTTGTGCCCGTCCGGGCGACTGCCGTCGCTGCCGGAAGTGGTCCGGGCCGTGCCGGACCTCGAACATCGCACCTGGTCACGTATGCCTGGCGGGATGTTGCTCGGCGTGGTCGCCTGCGCCATGCGGGATCACGCAGTGTCTCCTCTTGCAAAGCCCGGCGCCGGTCGCGGACGGCCGTTCTCGGCCACGCACTTGGACGGGTCGCCATGCAGTCGTGACGTCCAACGACAGGTGGCCACGGACAGCAACAAGACCGCCGGTGAGCAGGGTGTGTTCAATGACGGTCGGCCAGTTCGCTCAGAGACGGTCGGCCACTGCAGCCCCGACTTCGTCGCGAGCGTGGAGCCGCCGCCTGGCACGGGTCGAATGTTGCCGACTGCGGCTCTCGGCAGCGGCTCGGGCAGGAGCTGAGGAACCTTGGGGCCGTTGCCGCAGGTACGTCATGTCCGAACGTCGTCGGGCCTCTGCGTGGGCTTGTCGGTCGTCTTCGTGGCCAGCCGGTCTGCGGCACCCAGGTAGGCCGCCCATGCAAGGAACAGGATCTCGACGCCCGCGGCGATGCCCGCGGTCCGGAAGTTCCCTGAACCTGTCGAAGGAGTGCCCAGCAGCACCGGGATCTCCCCCCGGGGATCGACAGTGACGGTGACGGTCTGGCCGGTCTTCAGGCCGTCCCCGGACACCTTGCCCGGCAACGGCTGTCCCGACGGATCGGCCAACTGCGCGACGTGAGATGGCGGATCGGCACCCTGGTCGACTCAGTACACGTCGGTCACCGTCGCCCGCTCCTGCCGGCCTCGGGCGTGCAGCGCCCTCTCGTCCAGGCCCGAGCAGGTCTGGTACGTCACGACCACCGCAGCGATGGGCACCACGATCATCGCCAGGACGCCCCAGCCCTTGGACCAGCCCTCAAGCTCCTCCATGTCCGGCACCATCAGCGCGAGGAGAAGGAACGCCAGGAGATAGAGCACGGGATACACGAGCAGCGCCAGCCAGATGCTCTGCGTGACGTGCAGCAGGATGCCACCGCCACCCTCAAGGCCCAGGAACACGACCGTGGAGCCCACCAGGAACAACGTGGCCAGGCCCAGCAGGCGCGCCCGCCTCGGTATTCGCCCGGCCACAACACCCCCACCACCGAAATGTTCCGCGTCACCGCGCCACCCAGAGGCGCGATCGACTCCCTTTCGCGTCCCTCGTTCAACGTCACTCGAACAGTGCGCCATCGACCCCGGTGGCATCAAGTGGATTCGACTCAGGGGCCCATGGCGAAGGCGCCCCGCACTGGCCAACCATCATCGCGAGTGGCAACTATCACTGCGAGTCACGGCAGTCACAGACACGCTAGATGCGGACGCATCACCGAGTTGCGTGATGCTGAAGAGGCTCCGGTGCAGTTGCCGTGCGATTTGCCGGATTGGCGCGAGACAGTGAGTACTCGCACCGGGCTTCGGATCGCGCTGCCCGCCGGGCTCGCCGCGCGACCTTTACGGCTCTGTACACCGGGCTGCAGAGAGAATGCGCAGAATGCGGGAACGGCACAGTGCCCGTTGTACAGCTCTGTCGGCCGAGGGGCACGAGAGGCCGACGGGATACGGAGAACGGGCGGGCCTTTCGGGCCCGCCCGTCGGATGTCCTTGGTCAGGCCCAGCAGCCGTTGACGGTCGCGGCGAGGCCGTCTTCTGCGTGGCGGATGTCGGTCGTCTTGGCGGTGGAGCCGTTCTCGATGAAGGAGAAGATCTTCCACTGGCCGTCGGAGCCCCGGGTGAGCCCGCTCAGCGCTATCGCGCCGGTCAGGGTGCCGGTTTTGGCCATCACCTTGCCGACGGCGCACTTGGAGTCCGGTGTGTCGAAGCGGTCCAGCGCGGTGTCGAGCGTGGAGCCCGCCTCGCCCGCGACCGGCAGGCCGTCGATGACGGGCTGCAGGATCATGCTGTTTCGGGGGTCGGCGTCGGTCTCCAGGATCTGGGCGACGGTCTCGGCGGAGATCCGGTCCTCGCGGGAGAGCCCGCTGCCGTCGTAGAGCTTGAAATTCTCCAACGAGATGCCGTAGTTCCGCAGCACCTCGGTGACCACCTCGGAGCCGGCCTCGAAGGTGGCGGGGCGGCCCGTGTGCAGGGCGGTCATCCGCAGCAGGGACTCGGCGATCTGGGCGTCGCTCTTCTTGAGCATCCGGTGGACGGTGTCAGCGACCGTCGGGGACTGGTGGACGGCCAACGGGAGGGCCTGGCCGGGGTGGACCGTACCGCGAGTGATGCTGCCGGTGACGGTCAGGCCGTTGGCGGTGAGCTGCTTGGCGAAGACCTGGCCCGCGTCGAGCGAGGTGTCCTGGGTGAAGTTCTCGTCGACCGAGAGCGCGCGCACCGGCGGGATGACATCGGTGAAGTAGCTCGGATCCCAGCCCTGGGCCAGGGCGGGCTCCGGGAAGAGGCTGTCGTCCACCTGCACCTGGACCGACTTCACCCCGGCGTACTGCAGGTGGGAGACCACGTCGGCGGCCATGGAGGTCAGGTCGGCGGTGCTCAGCAGCCGGTCGCCGCCGCCCACAAGCGTGACGACGCCATCGTTGTAGAGGGCCCTGGTAGTGAAGCGGTGGTTCGGGCCGAGGACGGTCAGCGCGGCGGTGGCGGTGGCCAGCTTGGCGTTGGAAGCCGGCATCAACACGGTGTCCCCGTTGTGGTTCCACACCGTCTTGCCGCTCGCCTCGTCGATGACGAGACCGCTGAACGTCGAGTTGGTGAAGGCTGCGTTCTGGACGCGGGTGTCCAGGTTCTTGGCTATCTGCTCGTCCGCGGAGTCGGCGATGTGGTCGGGGGCCGTTGCGGTCGTCGGCTGATCGGCGGCGAAGGCGGAGCCCTGGCCGAGGAGCATGGCGGTGGCGACCGGCGCGCTCGCAGCGACGACGAGGGCACGGCGTACCGCCACGCCGGCGGGCTTGGGCTTACGGTGACGGCCTGTGGAACTGGACACGTGGAATCTTCCCGAAGTGGAGTGGGGGGATTGGCGGTTGAGCAGACAGTCAGGTTGAACTCATCGAGTCTGCGAACAGTACTTGACTGTTGAAGTACGTTGTCCTGCGGTACTTGCATGGAGGCGGGCCGCCCCCAAGGGGCAGGTGATGCGAGGGCGGGTGCGGGCACTGCCGCGCAGGAACCGTCCGTATCCCGCTCGATCTGCGGGGCCGCGACCTGGTCGGCCGTCGAGTCGTTGCGGTGGGAAACCCGTGAACAAATGTGATTGCCCTGACCCGGAGGGGCCCGTGTCGGCAGGTTCACGAATTCGAAGGGAACCGTTGCTTCCAAGGGGCCCGTTATACCGACCGGCGCGGCCGCAAAAGCCAAGGGCGCTGCCGCAAGACGGCAGACGGTCAAGGGTGTGCGCAGAACTCCTGGTGCGATGGCGCGACGGCATGTGCACGCAGTTTTTCCTCTCTTGCAGATGAAAAGTGCCGTCCGATGCTGCCGGCCGTTCCTGATTGCCCCTTTCGGGGGCATCTGATAAACGTCGGGCATCTCCTCGCGAACGCGAGTCCGCCCCCGGCCATACGTCGAGGCACCTGGACGAGCCAGGGCCTGCTGCCATCTACGATGACAGGCGGAGGGTTGATTTCCACCCCACTTCATGGCTGCAATCAATCTCAGTGCATGCCTGAGAGTGCCGTGGGCATATAGTGAGACAGTGGACCAAAGCGGACATTCGGCATCGTGGTCGTGGTCGAAGGCCTTCCATTCGTTGTGAGCTTGGGCCGGCCCTGCGGAGGTCGGCCCGCGCAGGGCGGGATATCCAGTTTTCTGCGTGCACGGATTATTTGAGCCGAAAGGTTGCGCGTGTTCGTCACGACGTGAGCTCATTCTCCCGTTCGGTGGATAAACCGGCCGGAGGGTAAGCACTTCTTTCGTCCACGAAATTGACGCTCCTTAATCTCGATCGTTCGTGAGTCCTCGTCGGTGTGCTGACGGGGACTTCATGTTTGCGAGGTGTGGTCATTTCGGGGCTGGGGCAGGTTGATGGCCCGGTCGATTGCCCGGGTGATCTCGTCGGTCGAGGGCCATTGCGTGGTGAAACGGAGCCGGCGGCGGCGACCGTGTTCACGAGCTGAGCGGCGGCGGAGAACAGCCGCGGGAGGAGCTTCTTGGGTTCCCGTCTCGGTGTCTACTGAGGTTGAACTCGTGGTGTCGTAGGGGCTGATGGCTCGTCGCCCATGCGGTATCACCGGGGCATGCGGTATCCACAAGGAGGCGGGCTGACTGCCGAACGGCAGCAGTTCCGCGAGGAGTTACGACTCAAGGCGGCCGAGTGGTTCGCCCAGGGCGAGGCGAGCTCGGTCATCGCCAAGGCCCTGCGCGTCAACGTCCGCTCGGTACAACGGTGGCGGCAGAAGTGGGAGGAGGGCGGTCCGCGGGCCCTGTGGTCGCAGGGCTCAGCATCGCTGCCGAGGCTGAGTCAGGAGCAGTTCGCGCAGTTGGAGGCGGAGCTGGCCAAGGGGCCGGCCGCGCACGGCTGGGAGGACCAGCGCTGGACACTGGCGCGGATCAAGACGGTGATTGGTCGGCGCTTTCACATGGCCTACACGATCCAGGGCGTGCGGAAACTGCTGGCGCGTAACGGCTGGTCCTGGCAGGTCCCGGCCCGACGGGCCATGGAGCGGGACGACGGGGTGGTGGCCGGGTGGGTCAAGGAGGTGTGGCCCTGCGCGGAAGACTCGCGGCGGCCTGTGGAGCCTGGCTCGTCTTCGAGGACGAAGCCGGATTCTCCATGACGCCGCCGCACGCGAAGACCTGGTCGCAGCGCAGCCGGACCCCGGTGGTGCGGGTCCGCGGCCGCTCCCGCAGACGGATCTCCATCGCCGCGCTGACCTGCTACAAACCCGGTCGCCGCTCCAGGCTCATCTACCGGCCCCGCCATGACGACGGCCGTCGCGATGGGCGCAAGAGCTTCTCCTGGCGCGACTACCGGGACCTGTTGATCGCAGCACACCAGCAGCTCGGCGGCCCGATCGTGCTCGTCTGGGACAACCTCAACGTCCACAAGGCCGCCGACCTGCAAAAGTTCGCCGAGGCCCGGGACTGGCTGACCATCTACTACCTGCCGCCCTACGCACCCGACCTCAACCCCGTCGAGGGGATCTGGTCCCTCCTGCGACGCGGTTGGCTCTCCAACGTCGCCTTCAGCACCCCCGAACACCTCGTCCAGTGCATCCGGCGCGGCCTACGGCACATCCAGTACCGCAGCGAACTTATAGACGGCTGCCTCGCCGAGACCGGCCTGACGATCAGACCCACCTGAGCAACCCGGCCACATCACAAGTTCAACCTCAGTCATGCAGGGCGACCGCGAGTGCCTCGGCCAGGGTCACGGGCGGGCGGCCGATCAGGCGGCGCAAGTCGCCAGAGTCGGTGTACATCTCGCCGCGGTTCATACCGCGGTCAGCGTCAGCGAGGACCTCCGCCAGCTCGGCGGGTAGGCCCGCGGAGGCCAGTACCTGAGCGAAGTCGGCCACTGGGAGGTCAACGTAGGTAACCTGCTTTCCGGCCGCAGCGGAGATCGCGGCGGCGAGCTCAGTCAGGGTGAAGGATTCGTCGCCGCCGAGCTCGTACACGGCGCCGGTGTGGCCTTCAGCGGTGAGGACGACCGCTGCGGCCTCGGCGTAGTCGGCGCGGGACGCAGCGCTGATCCGCCCCTCGCCTGCGGCGCCGACGACCGCGCCGTTCTGCAGGATCTGCGGCAGTTGGCTGGTGTAATTCTCCAGGTACCAGCCGTTGCGCAGCAGCACGCTGGGGATTCCGCGGTCCCGCAGATACTCCTCGGTCTCGCCGTGCGTGGCACCGATGACGGTGGTGGCCGTGTCCGCGTGCGTCGTGCTCGTGTACGCCACTAGCGACACGCCTGCGGACGCCGCGGCGTCGATCACGCGGCGGTGGTTGGCGACCCGCTCGCTCACGGGGACCGAGGCCGAGATCAGCAGCAGCCTTTCCGCCCCCGCGAATGCCTCGGCCAGGCCGTCGGTGTCCGCGAAGTCGGCGCGGCGTACCGTGATGCCTCGGTCGGCCAAATCCTTGATCCCGGCGATGTCCCGGCCGGTCGCGATGATGTCCGCGGCCGGGATCCCGCGCCGCAGCAGTGCCTCGACGGTGAGCCTGCCCAGCTGGCCGGTGGCTCCGGTGACGACGATCGGCATGATGGTCATTCCTTCCTTCCGCGCGTGCCTTGCACGCCTGCCGCGGTCGGTCCGCGGCGGGATGGAACACAGAATGACCTGGACACTCTCTGTTGGGGAGTAGCCACTTCTTGGTAGGGTACTTACCGCAGCGAAAGCATTGAGGTGAGCCGTATGGCTGCTGTCGAGAACGTGACCGGGCCCATGCCTTCATTCGATCCGTACGAGCGCGGCTGCCCGTCGCGGGACCTGCTCGACCAGATCGGCAGCAAGTGGGCGGTCCTCGTGCTGGGCGAACTCGGCCGGAACGGGACCTCCCGGTTCGGTCATCTCCGGCAGGCGCTGGCGGGCGTGAGCGAGAAGATGCTCACCCAGACGCTGCGCACCCTCGAACGCGACGGGCTGGTCAGCCGGACCGTCTACCCAGAGGTGCCGCCGCACGTGGAGTATGAGCTGACCGCGCTCGGCCAGACGCTACGGGAACCGCTGAAGGCGCTCACGGAGTGGTCCGTGCTGCACATCGAAGAAGTCATCACCGCCCGCGAAGAGTACGACGACCGCACTGAGCGCACCAGGTAGTCAGCGGCGGCCAGCGGTCTGGGTCATAGACGGCCGCCTCGCCGAGACCGGCCCGACAATCAGACCCACCTAAGCCACCCGGCGACATCACGAGTTCAACCTCAGTAACCGGCAGCCGGGATGGTGTCTTGTGAGAGTGGTTCGTACTCGATGGGGGTGCGGTAGCCGAGCGCTGAGGGCTCCATCATCGCGTTGTCCAGGCCGTCCCCGACGGTGCCGAACGACGCCAGAAGGTCGGCGGAGCGGATCCGCTCGCCGAAGACCCAGGAAGTGAACTGTCCGGATTCAACCAGTCGTAGCAACATGCCCGATCAGCGAGGTGTGTTGTGGGACGACCAGCGGGTTGGGTGACGGAGTTGACGGGGTGATCGCCGATGAAGGCGCCGGGCCGGCCCTCGATCCGGCGGGAGATCGAGCGGCTGTTCTGGGGGTGAGATCACCAAGGGGCTGAGCAGTGAGGACGCGGCGGTCACCGTCGGAGCGGCCCCCGCGGTGGGGTCCCGATGGTTCCGACCTGCCGGCGGGATGCCGTAGATCAACCTGACTGTCTCGGGCCGCTACCTCTCGTTCCCCCGGTTGTGGGCGCGAAGTGGCTTGGCAACGGGCTCGCGGGTGTTGGGGTCCCACAGCCGGACGAGCCCGTAGCGGCCACGCTGGCGAGGAGAGTGCGGCCGTCGGCGCCAGGTATGGCACGCAACGCCTCGACCCGGTTGAAGTCGAGATCGCCCATCACGTCGCGATCCGCACCGACTCGTGTGCCCGCGACAGCAAGAGCACCGGCGCACGTAGCACGAGACGCCGAAGCACCTATGGCCACGGCGGCCCGCCCCACGGCATCGGCCAGTTGCCCGCGCCAGCTTCAGTAGGCAATCTTTCCGGCGCTTGACCCGCAAAATTTGAACATGTTCAATTGTTGGGGTCGGGAAGGCGCTGCCGTCGTCCGCGCGGCACATCTCACGAGGAGGCACGGTGGGTTCGGGTGCGGGGGTCATCGCATACGCCTTTCTGATCTACACCGTCCTGATGGCGCTGTTCTGCGTCTTCATCGGGTCCAAGACCTCCTGGAGGATGGGCTTGCTCATATCAACTCCAGTGATCTTCGCGCCCTGGGGCTTGGTGCTGGTCGAGTTCGCCACCCACTGACCGGCCCCGGCGGTCGGGACTGGGACGGCGCCGACCAGCGGTGGGGCAACTCCGGTCAACGGCGTCATCGCCGGTCTACGGCGCACGATGTACCAACGGTTGGTACTGGCTCAGCACTCCAGATCCGGCGCTCACCACAGAGAGCCCCCGATGTGCCTATTGGCCGACCGCGCGGCCTGATGTACTGGTCGCAGCCGAACCCGCAGGTCCGCTGCGCACCCTGGCCGCATGCGAGCCCTCCGTGCGGTTTCGGCCCCGCAGGAGGAACCCCTTGTCCACGCAACAGGACCAGGACGGGGCGGCTCCGGCCGGGAAGCGCACACGGCAGACACGCCGAAGAACGGATGACGGGATCTGGATGCCGATCCCGCCCGAGCGCCATCCCGAGGCTGCCGCAGCCACATCGCATGGATGCGCCGGACCGGACTGCTGGCCGGCGAAACGAGTGTCGCGCGCTACCGCCGCTGGCACCCCGAAGACGTCGCCGCCCGCTGGTTTCACGCCTGCAGCAGCCCGGACCTGGACCTGGGGTGCAGCTTCGTGGGCTGGTTCTGCACCTTCGACGACCAATTCGACGGTGCGCTGGGCCGCGACCCGCAAGCCGTCCAGGCCCACATCGAGACCCTGCGCGAGCTGGTGCACTCGGCACCCGGCACCCCCCTGCGCGGGGCATCCCCCGTCGCGGTCGCCTTCGCCGACCTGTGGGCCCGCGAGCAGGACGGGATGTCTCCCGCCTGGCGTTCCCGTGCAGCACGACACTGGGACCAGTACCTTCAGGCCCAAGTCCAAGAAGCCCTCCATCGCCGTGACGCTGTCGAGCCCGACGTGGAGGAATATCTGCAACTGCGTTACGCCAGCGGGTTCATGCCACCCCTATGGGATGCGGTCGAACGCATCTGGCGCTGCGAGGTTCCCGCCACCGCGTACAACGCCCCCCTGCTGCGCACTATGCGGGACGCCGCCAACCAGAACATCAACATCGTCAACGACGTGTACTCCCTCGCCAAGGAAGAAGCCCACGGCGATCACCACAATCTCGTCCTCGTCCTGGAACGGCAGGAAGCCTGCAGCCGTCCAGAGGCGCTGAGGATCACGAATCGCATGATCAACAACTGGATGCAGGAGTTCCTGACAGCCGAGGCACAACTGCCGCTGCTGTACGAAACCCTCGGAATGCCCGCTCACGCTCGCACCAACGTTGCCCGGTTCACCCAAGGGATGCGGGCTGCCATCCGCGGCAACTACGACTGGTGTTCCCGCACCGCCCGTTACCACGGCGCCCTCGACTCCTCAGATCGCGCCGCCGACAGCATCGCCGGACCGGTGATCAATTGCGGGTCAGCCTTCAGCTGATACCCCGAGCCGCTACCGTGGCGCGTGCATTGAGTTTGTGGCCGGGGCGGGACTGACGGTGTGTATCTCGGCGAGACCGGTGGTGATGGCGGCGTCGGTGTCTTGACGGGCTTGGTCGATGGCGTGCTGCTGATCAGTAACCTGCTGCCTGAGTGCGGCGAGGTCGGTTGTGAGCTGGTTGAGCTGGTGGCCGACCTGCCGAAGAAGTTCTCTGTCCGCACTGCCGAACGGCACCTTTCCCCCTCTGATCGTCAACTGACCGGGAAAGGGTGAAGGCGGAACTACCTGCCGACAAGGTTGCGAATTGGACAACAGGCGCCAGGCCATCGCCCGCCGGGCGGGATCACGGCCTGGGTGTGAGACGGCGGCCGCACCGCCCCTGACCTGGACTTTTCCCGTACACAGTGGATCTCACGGACGGGACGGACGGCCCGTAAGCTAGGGGGTATGGCCTACGAGATTCCGGTGACGCAAGCCAGGGCTGAGCTCGCCGATCTGATCAACCGGGTGGTGTACGGCGGTGAGCGCGTCGTCGTGACCCGGCACGGAAAGCCCCTCGTCGCCCTGGTCTCCGCCGCTGACCTGGAGCGACTGGAGGCGCTGCAGGAACCCCCGGAGCCCGCCGAGGAGCAGGTGATCAGCTCGGTCTCCACCGTCCGCGAGGTGGCGTCCGCTCCTCGCGAACAGCAGCGCTTCGGCATCGCGGCACACCATCGGGGAACCGGCGCCTCGTAGAAGACGCAAAGACCGTGCACCCCCCTCCGCTACGGCGGGGGTGCACGGTCGGTTCGGCGCGAGGGCGGGTCAGCCGACGGGGGCGAGGTTCCGTTCGGCGGCGGGCTCGGTGGTCCGCGCCCGCGCCTTGAGCGCATGGCCCAGCAGTACGGCGCCCAGGCCCAGAAGGGCCCACCACGTGAGGGTCAGGGCGGGGCCGGTCGCTGCCGCGCCGTCGAAGAACGACACCGAGCGGAGCAGGGTCGTCCCCGCGCCCGGCGGCAGCCACTGGCCGATCGTGCCGACCGGCTCGGGCAACATCCGTGGGGCCGAGGACGCGCCGGAGAAGGGGTTGCCGAACAGCATCACGGTGCCCGCGGCGATCCCGATGCCGGCCCGGCCGAACAGGGCGGCGAGTCCGGCGACCGCGGCGCTCACGGCCAGCGTCGCCAGGCCCAGTACGCCGGCCTCCGCCCACCAGTTGCCGGTGAGCGCGCCGAGCCAGCTGTGCGCGAGGCCGGCCGCGGACGCGCCGACCAGCGCGGCGGCCCCGATCAGTGCGGCGACGGCGCGCAGGCCGCGCAGTCCGGCCATGCTCACCACCGAGCCCGCGGCGATCCCGGCCAGAGCCAGTGGCAGCACGCTGGCGTTGAGGGCGGCGCCGCGAGGGTCGTTCTCCGGGGCGGCTACGACGTCGACCGTCCTGACCTGCGTGCCGTCGGCGGATCCCGGCCGGGCCACCGCCTGCTGCAGCATCTGTGCCACGACGGGGCTTGCGGCCGACGCGGTCAGCAGCTCGGGGCCCTGGGCGGTGACGACGATCGCGCCGTATACGGTCCGGTCCTCGATGGCGTCGCGGGCGGCGGCCTCATCGGCGTAGCGGTGAATCTCGAACGCACCACGGTGTTGCGCCAGCTGCTTCTCCACCTGGACAGTCGCCGCGGCGGGCCCGGCCACGCCGAGCGGCAGATCGCGGGGCGCGGTGCGGGCGGCGGGCCAGGCGAAGGCCCACAGCGCCAGGGCGGCGAGCAGCGGGACGAGGGCGACGACCGCGATCAGGCGGCGGGTCTGTGTCCTTGCGGGGGTAGCGGACGTGGCGGACATGGCTTCCTCTCCGGACGGGAGTCAAAAAGAAGGATCGTTCGTTTTAGGTGTGTCACCACCGTCCTGCCGTCCGTGGGTGCTTGTCAAGAAGGAACGTTCGTTTTACTTTGGGGTCATGGCCCGTGTATCCCAGGAACACCTCGACGCCCGCCGCCGTCAGATCCTCGACGGCGCCGCGCTGTGCTTCGCACGCAACGGCTTCCATGCCACGTCCATGCAGGACGTGCTGAAGGAGGTCGACCTCTCCGCGGGTGCCGTCTACCGCTACTTCAGCGGCAAGGAGGAGCTGATCGCCGCGATCGTCGCCGAAGTGCTCGGCCAGGTCCATCAGGGCTTCGAGGAGGAGGCCGACAGCAGCCCGCCCCTGCCTCCGGACCTCCTGGTGTCGTCGGTGCTCGGCCGCGTCCTCGCGACCAAGGAGTCGTTGACCGTGGACGGGCGGCCCGCCTTTCCCGGGCTCGTCATCCAGGTGTGGGCGGAGACCCTCCGCAACGACCGGCTCGCGGCCCTGCTGCGCGAGGGGTACGGCGCGGTGCGGGAGACCTGGGGGCGGATCGCCGAGGCGTACCAGGAGGCCGGGATGATGCGGTCGGACGTGTCCCCGGACGACGTGGCCCGCACGATGATGGCCGCCGCGATGGGCTTCCTCGCGCAGCAGGCCCTGTTCGGGCCCGCTTCGAGTGACGTCCTGCGAGATGGTCTACGGGCGTTGATGAGCGTGCAGGATCACAGCTCGGTTAACTTGCTTGAAACTCGGTCCAACTAGCCTGCCGATCCACGCCACCAGGGACTTTGCCCCGTGGCTGCGGCAACCGGACCCCGCACGGTCCGGGTGAGGACTGTGAGGTGGGACGTGCAACTGACCCCGCACGAGCAAGAGAGGCTGCTCATCCATGTGGCGGCCGACGTCGCCGAGAAGCGCCGGGCCCGCGGGCTCAAGCTCAACCACCCCGAGGCGGTCGCCCTCATCACGTCGCACATCCTCGAAGGCGCCCGTGACGGCCGTACGGTCGCCGAGCTCATGGCCTCCGGGCGCAAGCTCCTGACCCGGGACGACGTCATGGAGGGCATCCCCGAGATGATCCACGACGTCCAGGTCGAGGCGACCTTCCCGGACGGCACCAAGCTCGTCACCGTCCACGACCCGATCGTCTGAGGGGACCTCCATGATTCCAGGCGAGATCCTGTTCGCGGACGAGCCCGTTGTGTACAACGAGGGCCGCGAGGTCACCCGGCTGACCGTCCTCAACGCCGCCGACCGGCCCGTCCAGGTCGGCTCCCACTACCACTTCGCCGAGGCCAACCCCGGCCTGGACTTCGACCGTGCCGCCTCCCGTGGCAAGCGGCTCAACATCCCCGCGGGTACGGCCGTGCGCTTCGAGCCCGGGATCCCCGTCGACGTCGAACTCGTCCCGCTCGCGGGCGCCCGTGTGGTGCCCGGGCTGCGCGGGGAGACCGGAGGTGCCCTCGATGCCTGAGATCTCGCGTGCCGTGTACGCCGACCTGTTCGGCCCCACCACCGGTGACCGTATCCGGCTCGCCGACACCGATCTGATCGTCGAGATCGAGGAGGATCGTTCCGGCGGGCCCTCACTCGCCGGTGACGAGGCCGTGTTCGGCGGCGGCAAGGTCATCCGGGAGTCCATGGGCCAGTCGCGTGCCACGCGTGCGGAGGGCACCCCGGACACCGTCATCACGGGTGCGGTGATCATCGACCACTGGGGGATCGTCAAGGCCGACGTCGGCATCCGCGACGGACGGATCACCGGGATCGGCAAGGCGGGCAATCCGGACACCATGGACGGCGTCCATCCCGACCTGGTCATCGGTCCCGAGACCGAGGTCATCGCGGGCAACGGGCGGATCCTCACCGCCGGCGCCATTGACGCGCACGTCCACTTCATCTGCCCGCAGATCGCCGACGAGGCGCTGTCCGCCGGCGTCACCACACTGGTGGGCGGCGGCACCGGACCGGCCGAGGGCTCCAAGGCCACCACGGTCACGCCCGGTCCCTGGCACCTAGCCCGGATGCTGGAGGCGATGGAGCAGTACCCGCTCAACATCGGCTTCCTGGGCAAGGGCAACACCGTCTCGCACGAGGCGATGCTGTCGCAGATCCGCGGCGGGGCGCTGGGCCTCAAACTGCACGAGGACTGGGGCTCGACGCCCGCCGTCATCGACGCCTCGCTGACCGTGGCGGACCAGACCGGCATCCAGGTCGCCATACACACGGACACGCTGAACGAGGCCGGATTCGTGGGCGACACCCTCGCCGCGATCGGCGGGCGCGGCATCCACGCGTACCACACCGAGGGTGCAGGCGGCGGGCACGCGCCGGACATCATGACCGTCGTCTCCGAGCCGCATGTGCTGCCGAGTTCGACGAACCCGACGCGGCCGTTCACCGTGAACACCGCCGAGGAACACCTCGACATGCTGATGGTGTGCCACCACCTCAACCCGGCGGTGCCGGAGGACCTGGCGTTCGCCGAGTCGCGGATCCGGCCGTCCACCATCGGCGCGGAGGACATCCTGCACGACCTGGGCGCCATCTCCATCATCTCCTCCGACGCCCAGGCCATGGGACGCGTCGGCGAGGTCGTCATGCGGACCTGGCAGACGGCGCACGTGATGAAGCGGCGGCGCGGGGCGCTGCCGGGCGACGGGCGCGCCGACAACCGGCGGGTGCGGCGGTACGTGGCCAAGTACACGATCAATCCGGCGCTCGCGCAGGGCCTTGCCCGGGAGGTCGGGTCGGTGGAGACCGGCAAGCTGGCCGACCTCGTGCTGTGGGAGCCCGCGTTCTTCGGGGTCAAGCCGCACCTGGTCGTCAAGGGCGGGCAGATCGCCTACGCGCAGATGGGCGACGCCAACGCGTCCATCCCGACACCGCAGCCGATCCTGCCGCGGCCGATGTACGGGGCGATCGGGCGGGCGCCCGCGTCGAACTCCTTCAACTTCGTGGCACCGCTCGCCATCGAGGACGGGCTGCCGGAGCGGCTCTCGCTCGGGAAGCGGTTCGTCGCGATCGACTCGACGCGTGGGGTGACCAAGGCCGACATGAGGGAGAACGACGCGCGTCCTCGGGTGCAGGTCGATCCCGACAGCTTCGCCGTGCACATCGACGGGGAGCTCGTCGAGGCGACGCCGGCCGCCGAACTGCCCATGGCCCAGCGGTACTTCCTGTTCTGATGACGCTTCCTGTACTGATGACTCTTCCGATGGCGTGGTCGTGATGTCGAGGGCAGCTCTTCTCGTTCTGGCCGACGGGCGCTTTCCCGCCGGAGGGCATGCGCACTCCGGCGGGGCCGAGGCGGCCGTGAAGGCCGGGCGGATCAGTGGGGCCGCGAGCCTGGAGTCCTTCTGCCGGGGGCGGTTGCACACGGCGGGGCTGGTCTCGGCCTCACTGGCGGCCGCCACCGTGCTCGGCGTGGACCCCGTGGCGTTGGATGCGGCCGCGGATGCGCGGACGCCGTCGCCTGCGTTGCGGGTGGCTGGGCGGAAGCTGGGGCGGCAGTTGATGCGGGCCGCTCGCGCTGCGTGGCCCTCGGGCGAACTCGACGCCCTGGCACGGGAGTTCCCGAAGGGGGCGCATCAGCCGGTGGTGCTCGGGGTTGCCGCTCGGGCGGCGGGGCTGGAGGCCGTGGATGCGGCGTATTGCGCGGCTTACGAGAGTGTGAGTGGGCCGGCGAGTGCGACGGTGCGGTTGCTGAGTCTTGATCCGTTCGATGCGACGGGGGTGCTGGCTCGGCTGGCGCCGGAGGTGGATCGTGTTGCGGATCGGGCGGTGGAGGCGGCGCGGGTCGTTGTCGACGAGGGGGTCGATGCACTGCCTGCGGCTTCCGCGCCCTTGTTGGAGATCTCTGCGGAGGTGCATGCCGCCTGGGCTGTGCGGCTGTTCGCGTCGTAGGGCCCGCGGCGGAGCCGCTGATGGATGCCGCGCCCCCGCCGCCCCTTCCCGTTCCCGACCCTGGGGGCTTTGCCCCCAGACCCCCGTATCGGCCTGAACGGCCTCGTCCTCAAACGCCGGACGGGCTGAAATGGTTCCGGACGGGCTGAAATAGGAGCCACAGCTATGCATCTGGACCACAACCACGACGGCCCCGCCGCCGTCAGTGCCGACGCCCGTCGTCCCGACGGCTCGCGGCGGGCCCTGCGGATCGGGCTCGGTGGGCCCGTCGGGTCGGGCAAGACCGCCACCGTTGCGGCGTTGTGCCGGGCCTTGCGCGACGAGCTCTCCCTCGCCGTCGTGACCAATGACATCTACACCCGCGAGGACGCCGAATTCCTGCTTCGGGAAGCTGTGCTGCCTCCTGAGCGGATCACCGCTGTGGAGACGGGGGCTTGTCCGCACACCGCGATCCGGGACGACATCTCCGCCAACCTGGAGGCGGTGGAGGATCTGGAGGACGAGGTCGGGCCGCTGGATCTGATCCTGGTCGAGTCCGGTGGGGACAATCTCACCGCGACCTTCTCCAAGGGGCTTGTCGACGCGCAGATCTTCGTCATTGATGTGGCGGGTGGTGACGACATTCCGCGGAAGGGCGGGCCGGGGGTGACCACGGCCGATCTGCTCGTCGTCAACAAGACCGACCTCGCGCCGTATGTCGGCTCCGATCTCGGGCGGATGGCCGCCGATGCGAAGGCGCAGCGGGCCGAACTGCCTGTCGTCTTCCAGTCGCTCCGGAGCGAGGGCGGGGTCAAGGACGTCGCCGGGTGGGTGCGGGCGCAGCTCGGCGCGTGGACGGCGTGACCGTGAGCGGGGTGCGGGCCACCGCTCGGATCGTCGCCCGGGACGATGGGAGAGGCGGTACCGCTCTGCCCGTGCTTCAGGGGGAGGGGCCGCTCGCGCTGCGGCGGACGCGGGGCAGCGGTGCCGAGGCACGGGTCATGCTCGTCGGGGCGATGAGCGGGCCGCTCGGCGGGGACCAGTTCGCCGTCCGGGCCGAGGTGGAGAGCGGGGCACAGCTGCGGGTGGGGTCGGCGGCCGCCACCATCGCGCTGCCCGGGCAGGCCAAGGGCGAGGCGCGCTACGACGTGCGGCTCGACGTCGCCGACGGGGGCGAACTGGAGTGGCTGCCAGAGCAGTTGATCTCCGCGCACGGGAGCGACCTGTATGTCAGGACGCGGGTCGAGCTCGGCGGTGCCGCTCGGCTCGTGCTGCGCGAGGAGCAGGTGCTCGGTCGGGCCGGGGAGGAACCCGGGCGGCTGACCAGTCGTCTTACGGTGTGTGTCGAGGGGCGGGTGCTTCTCGACCAGGAGCTGGCCTGCGGGCCCGGAGCGCCGGGCGGGTGGGACGGTCCGGCCGTGCTGGACGGGCACCGGGCCGTGGGGCAACTGGTCGTCGTACGGCCCGAGTTCGCGGTGGAGCCCGTCGCGGCCCGGGTGGTGGGGGAGAGAGCCGTGGTGATGCCGCTCGCCGGGCCCGCCGTGCTCGTCAGTGCCGTGGCGGCCGATGCCCTGCGGCTGCGGCGGGTGCTGGACGAGGCACTGGCCGCCGTGGCGTGAGGTTCCGCTGAGCGGGACACGGGTCTCCGTTTATCGGATTGGTAAAGAAGGTCAACGACCCCTGTTCTCGGCATGTCCACAGCCGAAAGGATCCCTCTGACAATCGCAATGATGTTGGGGGAGGTCCCACTTGAGGGATATCAGACGAAATAAGCGGGCCACCGCGCTCGGCTCGGCCGGAGTGCTCGCCGCGGCGACGCTCATAGCCGGCGCCGTCGCGGCGCCGAGTGCCAGCGCGACCGGCGGCACGCGGCACGGGCAGGACCGCGAGGCCCGCGGTGCCGCCATCGCGGCCGAGCGGGCCGCGAAGGCCGGGATCGACTGGCAGGACTGCCCGGCCGACTGGGGTTTTGAGAAGCCCATCCAGTGCGGGTACGTCAGCGTCCCGGTCGACTACGCGCATCCGTACGGCAAGCAGATCAAGCTGGCCGTCGACCGCATCGGCAACACCGGGACGAAGGAGGAGCGCCAGGGTGCGCTCGTCTACAACCCGGGTGGCCCCGGCGGTTCCGGCATGCGTTTCCCGCGTCGGGTCACGACCAAGAACCCGGTGTGGGCCAACGTGGCCAAGGCGTACGACTTCGTGGGCTTCGACCCGCGCGGTGTCGGCCACTCCGCGCCGATCTCCTGCATCGACCCGCAGGAGTTCGTGAAGGCGCCCAAGGCCGACCCGGTGCCGGACTCCGAGGCCGACAAGCTGGCCCAGCGCAAGCTGGCCGCCGAGTACGCCAAGGGCTGCGCCGAGCGCACCGGCAAGGCGATGCTCTCGCAGATGACCACGCCCAACACCGTGCGCGACCTGGACGTCATCCGTGCCGCGCTCGGCGAGAAGAAGCTCAACTACCTGGGCGTCTCCTACGGCACCTACATCGGCGCCGTCTACGGCACCATGTTCCCCGGCCATCTGCGCCGCATGATCGTGGACAGCGTCGTCAACCCGTCGAAGTCGAAGATCTGGTACCAGGCCAACCTGGACCAGGACGTCGCCTTCGAGGGCCGCTGGAAGGACTGGGAGGACTGGGTCGCCGCCAACGACGCCACCTTCCACCTCGGCACCACGCGCGACGCCGTCCAGGCGAAGTGGCTCGAGCTGCGCGCCACCGCCAAGAAGAGCCCCCTCGGCGGGGTCGTCGGCCCGGCCGAGCTGATCTCCTTCTTCCAGAGCGCCCCGTACTACGACTCCTCGTGGGTTCCGGTGGCGACGGCCTTCAGCAAGTACTTCGCCGGTGACACCAAGGCGCTGGTCGACGCGGCCGCCCCCGACATGTCGAACACCGCGGGCAACATCACCGCGGAGAACGGCAACGCCGTCTACACGGCCGTCGAGTGCACCGACGCCAAGTGGCCCACCAGCTGGAAGAAGTGGGACAAGGACAACACCGAGCTCAACAAGAACTACCCGTTCATGACCTGGGCCAACGCCTGGATGAACCTGCCGTGCGCCACCTGGCCGGTCAAGCAGCAGCGCCCGGTGAACGTCAAGACCCACAAGGGTCTGCCGCAGGTCATGATTGTGCAGTCCACGCGTGACGCCGCCACTCCGTACGACGGCGCCGTCGAGCTGCACAACCGCTTCAAGGGCTCCCGCCTGATCACCGAGAAGGACGCGGGCTCGCACGGCGTGACCGGCCTGGTCAACCCGTGCATCAACCAGAAGGTGGACGACTACCTCCTGAGCGGCAAGCTGGACGCCGCGGACGTGACCTGCACCCCGCACGCCACGCCCAAGCCGTAACCGGCAGCCTTACCAGTACGAAGTGAGGGGCGGCCCGGAACACTCCGGCCGCCCCTTCCTCGTACTCGACCCGTCCTAACCCAGCGGCATCCGCGGGAAGCGGCGCTCCTTCTCCGCGGCACCGGCCGCCTCCGTCTGCTGTGCCTTGACGACGGCCGCGTACTCGTCGACGTACTCCTGCTCGGACAGCGAGAGGATCGCGTACATGATCTCGTCCGTGATGGCGCGCAGGATGGCCTTCTCGTTCTCCATGCCCGCATAGCGGGAGAAGTCGAGGGGCTTGCCGAAGCGGATGACGACGGGATGGATGTTCGGGATGACCTTGCCGGGCGGCTGGGCCTCGAAGGTGCCGATCATCGCGCAGGGGATGACGGGCACCTGGGCCCGCAGGGCCATCACCGCCACCCCGACCTTGCCCTTGTAGAGGCGGCCGTCGTGCGAGCGGGTGCCCTCCGGGTAGATGCCGAGCAGTTCGCCCTTGCTCAGCACGCCGAGGCCCTCGCGGATGGCGGCCTGGCCCGCTTCCTTGCCGGTGCGGTCGACCGGGATCTGCCCGGCGCTGCGGAAGAAGGCCGCCGTCAGGCGGCCCTTGATGCCGGGGCCCGTGAAGTACTCCTTCTTGGCGAGGAAGGTGATGCGGCGCTTGAGGATCGCGGGCATCAGGAAGTGGTCCGAGAAGGACAGATGGTTTCCGGCGACGATCGCCGGGCCTTCGGCCGGTACGTGTTCGAGGCCTTCGATGCGAGGCCGGAAGACCAGTCTCAGCAGAGGTCCCAGCAACACGTATTTGAGCACGTAGTAGAACAAAAGGTCGCTCCTCACTCCGGCGGATCGCCTGTGCCGCCGCGTTCCAGCAGGTCAACCGGCGTGTCGTGGGATCGCCAGTGTATGTGCAGGCGCAGTTCGCCGGAACACGGCGGACGCCGCGTCGCGCGCGTGGGGACAACTGCCGCACCAGCCTCCAGTTACCGGCTGGTAGACAGCAACCTGATGACACATCATGGCGCGATCGCGCTCAACTGCTGGCGGATGCCTGGCCCTTGCGGCGCGCCGCCGCGTCTGCTCGCTCACAGCCGCACGATGACCAGGGCGGTGTCATCGGTCGCGCCGCCCGGCGGCAGCAGCTCCAGCAGGACCGAGTCCGCCAGCCGTTCGGGGTCCTCCGTACGGTGGCGGCCGAGGGAGTCGGCGAGGCGGGCCAGGCCGGTGTCGATGTCCTCGCGTCTGCGTTCGATCAGGCCGTCGGTGTAGAGGACGAGGGTGGCGCCCTCGGTGTACGGCGTGCAGGCCTGGGGTCTGGGGATCGGGTCGGGGCGGGCGTCGAGCGGCGGGTCGGTGGCCTGGTCGAGGAACTCGATGCGGCCGTCGGCGTGGACGAGGACCGGCGGTGGGTGCCCGGCGCTGCTGTAGGTGATGGTGTGCTCGTCGAAGTCGATGAACGTGGTGACGGCGGTGGCGGATTCCGCGCCGTCGACGACGTGCGCATACCGACCCAGCACGTTCAGCGCCTCGGCCGGGCCCTCGGCGACGCGGGAGGCGGCGCTCAGCGCGCTGCGCAGCTGGCCCATGACCCCGGCGGCCGCGAGACCGTGCCCGACCACGTCGCCCACCGCCACACCGATGCGGTGGCCACCCACCAGATCGACCAGGTCGTACCAGTCCCCGCACACGTTGAGTGAGCCGACGGCGGGCCGGTAGCGCACGGCGGCGTGCTGGTGGCCGGCCTGGCGGCGGGCGGGCAGCATCGCCTCCTGCAGCGCGATGGCCACCTCGCGCTCGCGGGCGTGGGCCTGCCGCAGCCGCTCGTTGAGCTCCTGCAGTTCCCGCGCGCGGGTGTACAGCTCGGCCTCGAGCACCCGGGCCCGGCTGCCGCGCGGACCGCCCCGGGCCTTGATCAGCTCGGTGACCTCCTCGACGCGGTGCACCAGCAGCACCACCTTGCCGTCCGGGCCGAGCACCGGCGCGTTGACCGGGCTCCAGTAGCGCTCCTCCCACTCGCCCGGCCGGTCGGGGCACTCCACGTCGTAGCGCTGCAGAGCCATGGCATCGCGCTCGCCGGTCTCCAGCACCCGCTGCAGCGAGGCCGCCAGATTGCGCATGCCGGAGGCGGTGGAGTCGTTCGGGTTGTCGGGGAAGACGTCGAACAGATAGCGGCCCACGACCTTCTCGCGGGTGCGCCCGGCATTGCGCAGGAACTCCTCGTTGGCGTCGGCGAACACCAGCTCGGGCGTCAGTAGCGCCACCATCCCCGGCAGGCACTGGAACACTGCCGCGTAGTCGATCGCCCCATCGTTCATGGCTGCCGCCTCATCACCGGGTTCACGCCATTTTCCCACGTGATGCGGCGTATGTACGGTATCCGTGTGTCAGTCCGGGGGTTCCGTCAGGGACTGCTCGGCCCAGATGACCTTTCCCTCGGGCACGAAGCGGGTGCCCCACCGCTGGGTGAACTGGGAGACCAGCAGCAGCCCGCGGCCGCCCTCGTCGGTGGTGCGCGGATGACGCAGGTGGGGTGCGGTGGCGCCGCCGTCGGAGACCTCGCAGATCAGGGCGCGTTCCCTGATCAGGCGGAGCCGGATGGGGCCTTCGGCGTGCCGGATGGCGTTGGTGACCAGCTCGCTGACCACGAGTTCCGTGGTGAAGGCCAGCTCCTCCAGGCCCCACTCGGTCAGCTGCCGGGTGGCTTCCTTGCGGGCGTCGGCGACGACGGCAGGGTCGGCGGGCAGGTCCCAGTCGGCGACCTGGTCGGCGCCGAGGAGTCTGGTGCGGGCCATCAGCAGCGCCACGTCGTCGTCCGGGCGGTCCGGGATCAGCGCATCCACCACGGCCCGGCAGCGCAGGTCGAGGGAGGGCGTGATCCGCTCCAGGGCCCGGCGCAGCCGGTCGCGGTCCGCGTCGACCGGCCGGTCGACGTCCTCGCGGGCCAGCAGCCCGTCGGTGTGCAGCGCGAGCATGCTGCCCTCGGCGAGGGCCAGTTCCACCGCCTCGAAGGGCCGCCCGCCCACGCCGAGCGGCGGCCCCTGCGGCAGGTCCACGAAGCTGACGGTGCCGTCGGGCAGGACGACGGCGGGCGCCGGATGGCCCGCGGCGGCCATCGTGCACTGTCCGTCGACGGGGTCGTAGATGACGTAGACACAGCCGGACCCGGCGACCTGCACGTCGATGCCGTCCGGAGCGTCCGGATCGCCGCCCTCCTCCCGGCCGGTCTGCGCGACCAGGTCGTCGAGGTGCGCGAGCACCTCCTCGGGCGGCAGATCCAGCGCCGCCAGAGTGCGTACGGCGGTCCGCAGGCGTCCCATGGCCGCGGCGGCGTCGATGCCGTGCCCCGGTACCTCGCCGACCACGAGGGCGACGCGGGCGCCGGACAGCGGGATGAGGTCGTACCAGTCGCCGCCCAGGCCGGTCAGCTCGTCGGCCGGCCGGTAGCAGGCAGCCACCTCCACGGCGTTCGAATCGGGCAGCCGGCGGGGGAGCAGGCTGCGCTGCAGCACCAGAGCCGCATTGCGTTCGCGGGCGTAGCGGCGGGCGTTGTCCACACAGACCGCCGCCCGCGAGACCAGGTCCTCGGCCAGGCTGAGGTCGTCCACGTCGAAGTGCTCCTGACGCCGCCGCCGGAAGAACGTGGTGACCCCCAGGGTGACGCCCCGCGCGCGGATCGGCACGATCATCACGGTGTGCATCCCCAGCTCCAGGAAGGTGGCTGTCCGGTCACCGGGCAGGTCGGTGGCCCACTCCCGGGCCAGCGGGTCGAGCCGCTCCTCGCGCCAGGACAGGCCGGTGGCCAGGCAGCGGATCGGGGGCGATCCGGGCAGATAGGTGACCACCGCGCCGATCTCGACGACGGCTTCGGGGACTCCGGGGTTCACCGACTGCTGTCCGGCCCGCCGAAGCGGCACCGCCTCCGTGGGGCTGAGCGGTCCGGCCGGGGGCTCCGCTCCGCGCAGCACCCACTCCAGCAGGTCGACGCAGACGAAGTCGGCGCAGCCCGGCACGGCCACGTCGGCCAGCTCCTGCGCGGTCCGCACGATGTCCAGGCTGCGTCCGATCTGCTCGCCGGCCCGGTCGAGCAGGGCCAGCCGCTGCCGGGCGCGGTGCCGCTCGGTGATGTCGACGACCGTGTAGTAGACGCCCATCGGGTGGCCGTGGTCGTCGTCGAGGCGGGTGAACGACATCATGTGCGCCGTCTCCCGGCGCGGTGCGGAGCGCACATGGCCGACGTGCTCGTACCCGACCACCGGCCGCCCGGTCTCCAGCACGCGCCGCATCTGTGTCTCGATGCCCTCGGAGTCGATGCCCGGCTGGATCTCCGCCAGCCGCCGCCCCAGCCGCTCCCCGGGAGAGCCGCCGCCGAACCGCTCCAGGGCCGCGTTCGACCAGACGCACCGCAGCTGCGCGTCCACGATCGCTATGCCGACGGGGGAGCCGGTCACCATCTGCTCCAGCACCGCACGGCTCATGTCCCAGCCGCGTGCCCCGGCCATGTCGGAGAGCAGCACCAGCCAGTGTGCCCCGCCGCCCGGCCCCACCGCCGGAGTGATCCGGACCATCACCCGGACCTGGTGCCCGTCCTTGCGCCGGGCGGTCAGCAGCCCCGCCCAGCCGCCGTCCCGGCGGCACCGTTCGGCCACCTCGGGCACCCGTGCGGCGTCCTCCGTGGCCAGCAGGCCGGTCACCGGGGTGCCCACCACCTCGGACGCGGTGTAGTCCAGCAGCCGCCGGGCGTCCCGGGTCCAGCTCGTCACCACTCCCTGGGCGTCGAGCAGCAGAGGCGCGGCATCGGCCACGT
Source organism: Streptomyces sp. NPDC001157 (assembly GCF_053598255.1). NCBI lineage: Bacteria > Bacillati > Actinomycetota > Actinomycetes > Kitasatosporales > Streptomycetaceae > Streptomyces > Streptomyces sp. NPDC001157. Next base: position 78,635 of record NZ_JBSFJW010000020.1, on the reverse strand, counting down.
CGAACCGCTGCCGGGCAGCGTCCTGCTCCTCGTCAGTGCCCACGGCCGACCTCTCTGTCGCTGAGAGTGGTCTACCACCTCTTGTCCCCATCTTCACCCTCCGGGCAACCGGTGAGGACGCAGAGAAAAGTGGGGGGCGGGGTCCGGGCGCCCCCCACCCCCGTCAGGAACCCAGGACCCTCTCCAGCGCCCCGAGCGCGGACTCCAGCTCCTCGCCGGTGATCGTCAGCGGCGGCGCCAGCCGGATGGTGGAGCCGTGGGTGTCCTTGACCAGCACCCCCTCGCGCTGAAGGCGTTCGCTGATCTCGCGGCCGGTGCCGATGGCCGGGTCGACGTCGACGCCCGCCCACAGGCCGCGGGCGCGGAAGCCGGCGACGCCCTTGCCGACCAGCGCGGCCAGGCCACCACGCAGGACCACGCCCAGCTCGGCGGCCCGGCGCTGGTACTCGCCCGTCTCCAGCAGCTCCACGACGGCCGTGCCGACCGCGGCGGCCAGCGGGTTGCCGCCGAACGTCGAGCCGTGCTCGCCGGGACGCAGTACGCCGAGCACCTCCCGGCGGGCGACCACCGCGGAGACCGGGACGATGCCGCCGCCCAGCGCCTTGCCCAGCAGCAGGACGTCCGGGACGACGCCCTCGTGCTCGACGGCGAGGGTGCGGCCGGTGCGGCCGAGGCCCGACTGGATCTCGTCCGCGATGAACAGACAGCCCTTGCGCCGGGTCAGCTCACGCACCCCGGCCAGGTAGCCGTCGTCCGGGATGACGACACCCGCCTCGCCCTGGATGGGCTCGATCAGCACCGCGGCCGTGGTCTCGTCGACCGCCGCCTCCAGCGCCGCCAGGTCGTTGTACGGCACGATCCGGAAGCCGGGAGTGAAGGGCCCGAAGCCTGCCCGGGCCGTCTCGTCCGTGGAGAAGCTGACGATCGTCGTCGTACGGCCGTGGAAGTTCTCCGCCGCGACCACGATCGTCGCCTGGTCGGCGGGGACGCCCTTGACCTCGTACGCCCACTTGCGGGCCACCTTGATGCCGGACTCGACCGCCTCGGCGCCCGTGTTCATCGGCAGCACCATGTCCAGACCGGTCAGCTCGGCCAGCCGCTCCGCGAACTCGGCCAGACGGTCGTTGTGGAAGGCACGGGAGGTGAGGGTGAGGCGGTCCAACTGCCGGTGGGCCGCCTCGATCAGCGCCGGGTGGCGGTGGCCGAAGTTGAGGGCCGAGTAGCCGGCCAGCATGTCGAGGTAGCGGCGGCCCTCGACGTCCTCCACCCAGGTGCCCTCGGCACGGGCGACCACCACGGGCAGCGGGTGGTAGTTGTGCGCCAGGACCGGTTCCTCGGCGCGGATCAGCTCGACGGACGAACGGGTGGTCGCGGGAGCGGTCATGAACGGATCTCCTGAGTGCAGCACTTGATGCCGCCGCCTGCCTTGCGGAACTCGGACAGGTCGACGGGCACGGGGACATAGCCGCGGTCGGCGAGAGCGGTGGCGAGGGACTCGGCCTGGGGCGCGATGAAGACGTTGCGCCCGTCGGAGACCGAGTTGAGGCCGAAGGCCAGCGCGTCGTCCAGGGTGGCGAGCACCGCGTCCGGGTACAGCCGCGCCAGCACCTCCCGGCTGCCCGGGGAGAACGCCTCCGGGTAGTAGGAGATGTTGTCGTCGTCCAGGACGAACAGCGCGGTGTCCAGGTGGTAGAAGCGCGGGTCCACCAGCGTCAGGCTGATCACCGGGTGGCCGAAGAACTCCTGGACCTCGCGGTGCGCCTCGCGGGTGGTACGGAATCCGGTCCCGGCCAGGACGTAGCGGCCCGTCCAGACCAGGTCGCCCTCGCCCTCGCAGACGGCCTCGGGACGGTGGACGTCGAAGCCGGCCGCCTTGAACCACGTGTCGTAGTGCGTGGACTCCGGGCGCCGCTCGGGCGCGTGGAAGAGGGCGCCGAAGACCCGGCCGTCCACGACGACCGCCGAGTTCGCGGCGAAGACCATGTCCGGCAGGCCGGGGGCCGGCTCCAGGGTGTCGACGGTGTGGCCATGGGCCCGATAGGCGCCGATCAGCGCCTGCCACTGCTCGTGGGCCAGGTCCACGTCGACGCGGACGTCGGGTTGCATCCAGGGATTGATCGCGTACTGCACGGCGAAATGTCTGGGTTCGCAGACGAGAAACCGCCGCCGGCGCGGCACACGGGAATCGGACACAGAGGGGTTCCTCCGCTTCCTGCGGTGTCGAGGGTGGGTTGACACCAAGGTAGGAAGTGACGGAGCCGGGCGACAAGGAACGAGAATTGCGTGTCCGCGCAGGAATGCTGCGTCTTCAGCCGGTTCTGCGCAGCGCTGCTGCGTGCTCGGACGTTTATTCGGGAGCCGGTTGGGTGGCGCCCGCCTCCGGGCTCTCCGGGAGCAGATGGGACAGCACCATCACGCTGATCGTCTTCCGGATGAAGGGCTCGATGCGGATCCGCTCCAGGACCTCCTCGAAGTGGTCCACGTCCCGCGCCCGTACATGCAGCAGCGCGTCCGCGCCGCCGGTCACCGTCATCGCCGCCGTGATCTCCGGATGGTTGCGCACCACCTCCGCGAGCCGCCGGGGCGGGGCCGCGCCCTCGCAGTACACCTCGACGTACGCCTCGGTGCGCCAGCCCAGCGCCGCCGGCTGCACGGTGGCCGTGAACCCGGTGATCACGCCCGTCTCGCGCAGTCGGTCCACCCGCCGCTTGACCGCCGTGGAGGACAGTCCGACGGCCGCACCGATCTCGGCGAAGCTCGTCCTGGCGTTCGCCATCAACGCGGTGATGATCTTCCGGTCGAGATCGTCGAAGGGGGCCGGCCTGCTGTTCATGTCGGCACTGTATCCAGCACGAACGCCCACACCACGGCACATGTCCACACGTGCGGATTCCACCTACACTCCGGGTTCATGCTGCGCGCCCTCGCCGTCGACGACGAACGCCCCTCCCTGGAGGAACTGCTGTATCTGCTGAACGCGGACCCCCGCATCGGCAGCGCGGAGGGCGCGGGCGACGCGACCGAGGCACTGCGCCGTATCAACCGGGCCCTGGAGTCCGGTCCGGGCGGTGCCGAAGCGATCGACGTCGTCTTCCTCGACATCCAGATGCCCGGCCTCGACGGACTCGACCTGGCCCGGCTGCTGACCGGTTTCGCCGAGCCGCCGCTGGTCGTGTTCGTCACCGCACACGAGGACTTCGCCGTGCAGGCCTTCGACCTCAAGGCCGTCGACTACCTCCTCAAGCCCGTCCGCAAGGAACGCCTCGCGGAGGCCGTCCGCCGGGCCGCCGAACTCACCGACACCACCCCGCCCATCCCCGTGCACGAGCCCGACCCCGACCACATACCGGTCGAACTCGGCGGCGTGACCCGCTTCGTCGCCGTCGACGACATCACCCACGTCGAGGCCCAGGGCGACTACGCCCGCCTGCACACCGACAAGGGCAGCCATCTGGTACGGATCCCGCTGTCCACCCTGGAGGACCGCTGGCGCTCCCGTGGCTTCGTCCGCATCCACCGCCGCCACCTGGTCGCCCTGCGCCACGTCGGCGAACTGCGCCTGGACGCGGGCACGGTGAGCGTCCTGGTCGGCGCCGAGGAGTTGCAGGTCAGCCGGCGCCACGCACGCGAACTGCGGGACCTGCTGATGAGGAGGCCTTGACCGTGCCCAGCCAGGACCCCGCCGAGCGGCGCGTCGTCGTCACCGGCCCGCCCCGCCGCACCCGGCGCGCCTCCGGCTACTACCGCCCGCGCACCGAGATCGACGAACAGACCACCCTCGGCCACACCTACGTCCGGTCCCTCATGCGCACCCAACTCCGCGCCGCCCTCGCGGTGTTCGCGTTCCTCGGCCTGCTGATCGGCCCGCTGCCCCTTGTCTTCGCCGCCACACGGGACGCCCGCCGCCTGGAGTGGGTGATCCTCGGCTTCTGCCTCTATGCCCCGATGGTCCTGCTCGCCCTGTGGTACGTCCGCCGTGCCGAACGCAACGAACGGGACTTCGTGCGCCTCATAGAGGACCGATGAACTCGAGCTACGCCGTCCCGGCGGTGGCCCTGGTGGTCGTGGCGACCGTCCTGGTCGGCGCCTTCGGCCTGCGCATCTCGCGTACCACCTCCGACTTCTACGTCGCCTCCCGCACCGTCGGCCCCCGCCTCAACGCGGCCGCCATCAGCGGCGAGTACCTCTCCGCCGCCTCCTTCCTGGGCATCGCGGGCCTGGTCCTGGTACAGGGCCCCGACATGCTCTGGTACCCGGTCGGCTACACCGCCGGCTATCTGGTCCTGCTGCTGTTCGTCGCCGCCCCACTGCGCCGCTCAGGCGCCTATACGCTGCCCGACTTCGCCGAGGCACGGCTGGCCTCGCATGCGGTACGGCGGCTGGCCGGGGCGTTCGTGGTCGGCGTCGGCTGGCTGTATCTGCTGCCCCAACTCCAGGGTGCCGGGCTGACGTTGACCGTGCTGACGGGCGCGCCCGACTCGCTCGGCGGGCTGATCGTGGCCGTCGTCGTGGTCGCCACGGTCGCCGCAGGCGGGATGCGCAGCATCACCTTCGTACAGGCCTTCCAGTACTGGCTCAAGCTCACCGCCCTGCTGGTGCCCGCCCTGTTCCTGGTCCTCGCCTGGCAGGGCGACGGCGCGCCCCGCCACGCCTTCGAGGAGCCGTCGACCTTCCGCGAGCAGCGCGTCGTACGCGTCGACGACAGCCTCGACCTGAAACTGGACCGGCCGCTGACCGTCACCGTGACCGGCACGGTCGACGGCCGCACACACGACGGCCGGCGGATCAGACTCCCCTCCGGCACCCACCACATCGAGCGAGGCACCCGGCTGACCTTCGCCAAGGGCACCACCGTCCCGGCCGCCGACCGCGGCACCAACGGCGGCATGTCGACCTCGCTGGCCTCGAGTCGCGAGGAACGCCCGCTGTACGCCACCTACGGACTGATCCTCGCCACCTTCCTCGGCACCATGGGCCTGCCGCACGTCGTCGTCCGCTTCTACACCAGCCCGCACGGCGTCGCCGCCCGCCGCACCACCGTGGCCGTGCTCGGTCTGATCGGCGCCTTCTACCTTCTGCCGCCCCTGTACGGCGCCCTCGGCCGCCTCTACACCCCCGAACTGACCCTCACCGGCGACGCGGACGCCACCGTCCTGCTGCTGCCCGACCGCATGATCGGCGGCGTGGGCGGGGACCTGCTGGGCGCGCTGGTCGCGGGCGGGGCCTTCGCCGCGTTTCTGTCCACGGCGTCCGGGCTGACCATGGCCGTGGCCGGGGTGCTCACCCAGGACGTCCTGCCGACGCGCGGTGTACGGCACTTCCGGCTCGGCACGGTGCTCTCCATGGCGGTGCCGCTCGCCGCCAGCGTCATCGTCGGCGGGCTACCGGTCGCCGACGCCGTCGGGCTGGCCTTCGCCGTCTCGGCCTCGTCCTTCTGCCCGCTGCTCGTCCTGGGCATCTGGTGGCGGCGGCTGACCCCGCCGGGCGCGGCCGCCGGGATGCTGATCGGCGGCGGATCGGCGTTCGTGGCGGTGGCCGCGACGATGGCGGGCTTCCCGGGCACGGGCCCGTTGCACGCTTTACTGGCCTGGCCCGCCCTCTGGTCGGTGCCGCTCGGTTTCCTCACGATGGTCCTGGTGTCGTTGGCCACCCCGGGGCGGGTACCGGGCGGGACGGAGGCGATCCTGGCCCGGTTCCATCTGCCGGAGGAACTGAGTGCTCCGCTTAGCGCTCCGCTGAGGGCACGGTGATCAGCCTGCGGGCCGGTGGGGGCTTGTCGCGCCCCGCGGTGGAGCCGCACATCGATACAGCCCCGCGCCCCTATCGGGGCGCGGTACAGCACCGGGTTTTCCTGTCGGCGGAGGTGAAGGCATGAGCGGATTCCTCGCCGGGCTGTGTGTGGCCGTGCTGCCGCTGCTGGCCGCCGGGTTCTGGCTCGGTAGACGCACCGCACGCCCCGAGAGCCTGGCCGGTCTCGGCACCCCCGTCGAGCACGCCACCTTCCAGACTTTGCACACCGCCTCCCTGGCCGCGCCCCCGCTGCGGGCCGGGCTGACGGAGGAGACCGCCCGCAAGTCCGCCCGCCGGCTGCGCACCCTCCTCGGCACGGACGCCCTGTGCCTGACGGACCAGAAGGAGGTGCTGGTCTGGGACGGCGTCGGCGGCCACCACCGAGGCGAGATCATGGAACGGCTCGCCGGACCGCTGGAGACCGGCCGAGGCGAGGCCTTCCGCCTCAAGTGCCCCGACCCTGACTGCCAGGTGCGCTGGGCGGTCGTCGCCCCGCTCACCGTCGACGACCGGGTGCACGGCGCACTGGTCGCCTGCGCGCCGCGCGAGTCCGCCGTCCTCGTCCGGGCCGCCGGGGAGGTCGCCCGCTGGGTGAGCGTGCAACTGGAGCTGGCCGATCTCGACCAGTCCCGTACCCGTCTGATCGAGGCCGAGATCAAGGCACTGCGGGCCCAGATCTCCCCGCACTTCATCTTCAACTCGCTCGCGGTGATAGCGAGCTTCGTCCGCACCGACCCCGAGCGCGCCCGCGAACTCCTTCTGGAATTCGCCGACTTCACCCGCTACTCCTTCCGCAGGCACGGCGACTTCACCACCCTCGCCGACGAACTGCACGCCATCGACCACTACTTGGCGCTGGTCAGGGCACGCTTCGGTGACCGCCTCTCCGTCACCCTGCAGATCGCCCCGGAGGTGCTGCCGGTCGCCCTGCCCTTCCTGTGCCTGCAGCCGCTCGTCGAGAACGCCGTCAAGCACGGTCTGGAGGGCAAGGCGGCGCCCGTCGGCAAGAGCCACATCAGCATCACCGCGCAGGACGCCGGCGCCGAGGCCCTGGTCGTCATCGAGGACGACGGCGCCGGAATGGACCCCGACCTGCTGCGCCGCATCCTCGCCGGCGAGGTCAGCCCCTCCGGCGGCATCGGACTGTCCAACGTCGACGACCGGCTCCGCCAGGTCTACGGCGACGACTACGGGCTCGTCATCGAGACCGCCGTGGGAGCGGGCATGAAGATCACCGCCCGGCTGCCGAAATACCAGCCGGGGGTGCACTCGGCCGGGCGGCTGAGCGAGGAATGAGCGGCACGTGGTGCGGATGCGTCACGTGCTGCGGGAGGCGACCATCCCGAGGGTGAGCAGGCCCAGCACGACCCAGCCGAACCACAGCCAGCCGTTGGAGCCGAGGGCCACCGTGTAGGCGGTCACGACGACGAGACCGCCGACCGTGATCGCACCCATTGCCTTCGTAGAACCGTCCGTGGAACCGGGCATCGCAACACCCTCCTCAGGATTCGTTCCCCTCCATGGTGCCCCCGTTCTGCTTGCGTACGGTGCAGACGACGAAATGCGTGCCCGACTTCCAGGCGCCCTGGCTGCTCCAGGAGCCGGAGGTGTAGACCGACGGGTCGAAGCCGTAGTCCTGCGGCGGCACGTCCTTCGCACAGGCCGCATCCGACTGCGTACGGGCCTCGGTGAGCGTGACGTCCCTGCCCAGCCGGGTGAAACCGAGCACCTGCTCGTCGTGCGGGCCGCCGCAGGACACCAGCCGGGCGTCCCGGTTGGAGCGGGTACCCAGACAGTCACGGCGCTGCATGTTCGCCGTGTCGGTGAAGTCCGAGCCGACCTTGCGCCGATCGCCGAGCGGCCCGTACACCGGCCCGTGCGCGCCCAGCACCAGACAGGCGGTGCGCCGTCCCGCCGCCTCGAACCCGGCCCCGGTCGGTACGACGGCGACGCTGCGGACGTCCGCCAGCCGCTCCCGGATCTCCTGCGTCCGCTCCTCGCACCGGGCAGGCCCCAGCTTGCCCGCCTCGTCCGCGGAGGCGGCCGTCACGAACGCCATCACCTGCCCGTCGGGAGCCTTGTCCCGGCAGGACGGATCCGGCGTCAGCCGCGGCACCCCCTGGAAACGCTCGCCCGGCCAGTCGGCGAGCACGCACTCCCCGTCCTTGAGCGGCGCGGAAAGCCCCACGGCCGAGCCGTACGGCGCGGCCGCGTCGTCGCCGCCGCTCTTCTGGTGCGCCATGGCGTACCAGACACCTCCCAGGGCCAGCACCAGACCGAGCGAGACGGCGAGAACCGCCCGCAGCGCCCGCGGGAGCTCACGGCGACGGTGGGCGGGGCCGGCCCCGGACGCGACGACCGGCCCGAAGCCGTCCGTCCCGGAGCCGGGCGGAGGGGGAGCGGGCGCAGCGGCCACCCCGGCCCAGGGCGGCTGCGAGCCGAGGTCGGTCCGGGTACGGGTGTACGAGTCGGCCTGCGGCGTGACGATCCGCGACAGCGCCGCCTCCGCCTCCGTCGCGGACGGCCGCCGCCCGGGATCCTTCACCAGCAGCGCCTGCAGTACGGGCCCCAGCGCACCGGCACGCACCGCCGGACGCGGCTCCTCCATGACCACCGCGGTGACCTCGGCGAGGTGCGACTCGCGCTCGAAGGGGCCGTGGCCCTCGACGCCGTGGTAGAGCGTGCAGCCCAGCGAGAACAGGTCGGCGGCCGGGGTCGGCGGCCCGCCCGTGGCCCGCTCCGGCGCCAGATACCCCGACGTCCCCACCAGCACGGACGCCAGCGTGTACCGCGTCTCGCCGGCGTCCGGCTGCACCGAGATGCCGTAGTCCGTGAGCAGGATGCGCCCGTACGGCGCTCCGGAGCGGTCCGGCGCGAGCAGGATGTTCGCCGGTTTCACGTCCCGGTGCAGGACGCCCCGCTCGTGCCCGGCGGTCAGCGCGTCCAGCACGGCCAGCCCGACGCGGGCGCACTCCGCGGGCGCGAGCGGGCCGCGCGTCTCGACCAACTCCTTGAGGTCGACGGCGCCCGCCACGTACTCCATGACGATCCACGGCAGCCCCTCGTGCTCCAGTACGTCGTGCACCGTGACCACATGCGGATGGCCGCGCAGCCCCGCCGCGTGCCGGGCCTCCGCGCGCGCCCGGGCGACCCGGGCCTCCCGCTCGTCGCCGGTGGGGTCCGGATCGCGGAACACGATCTCCTTGAGCGCGACCTCGCAGGCGAGTCTCTGGTCGTGGGCGAGCCACACATGGCCCATGCCACCGCTGCCGAGCCGGTTCAGCAGCAGATAACGGCCGGCGATGACCCGGCCCACTCCCGACGTAGGTGATCCTGAATGCATCCGGTGACTCCCGGGTTCTGCGGAGGCGCTACGTGATCGCGATCGAGGCGGCCCCGGAACTCGCGGGCTCACTCGTGGCGGGTGCGCTGCTCACCGGCCCGCTGGAGGCCGGAGCGCTCGTGGTCTCGGGCGGCGGGGCGCTGGTGGTGACCGGTTCACTGGGCGGGGGCGCGCTGCTCGTCACCGGTTTGCTCGGTGGCGGGGCGCTGCTGGTGACCGGGGCGCTGGTCGCGGGCGAAGCGGTCGTCGACGGCGAACTGGGCGGCGCACTGGACGGGGGCGCCTTGGAACTGGGCGGCGCGCTCGACGTCGGCGCGGAGGACGACGGCCCTGGGCCGCTGCTGGACGGCGACGACGGCGAGGACGGCGACGCTGGTGAGGAGCGGGACGACGACGGCGAGGACGGGGGCGCAGTGGACGGTCCGGACGTCGAGGGCGGCGGGGGAGCGGTGGACCCGGGGGACGTCCCCGCGGCCACGCTCAGCGTCACGTATGCCCCGAACCCCAGCTTGCTCCCGGCCGGCGGGTCGGACGCCGTCACCTGCGCGTCGTCGGGCGGTCGCGCCTTCCCGGCGTACCCGGCCGCGAGCCCCGCGTCGGCCAGCCGTCGGCTCGCGTCCCCGAACGTCGTCCCGGCGAGCTGGGGCACCGCCCGTTCCTCACGTGTGTCGAAGGTCTTGTCGTGCGCGCCCGTCGTGCCGACCGGCCGGTCGATGCCCAGGGCGGGATCGCCGACGTCGACCAGAGCGAGCCGCTGTATTTTCCGGGGCGCCGGCTGCACGGCCACCACGGAGGAACGCTGATATCCCCGCCACTTCTTGTTCCCGTCCTCGAACTTGACCGAAATCCTGTTCGTGTCACCCGTGAAGGGGCGCAGTGGATTTCCGCACGAGCACTTCACAGCCGGAAGTCCCTGTTCATCGACGAGTACGGCGATTCCCGCCTGCAGCAGGGAGTTGAAGGGAACGGCCTTTCCCTTCTTGTAGTCGTGATTCTGCACGAGCGTGTCGTGACGCAGGAGAACTGGAGTGAGCCGGTCGAGGTATCCCGGAATCTCATCCGTGGTGATGTTCAGCGCGGTCGCCCACGCCTGCGCCTTCTGATGATTCCTGGGGTCCGTGAGGAATGCCTTGAGCTGCTTGACGTCGCAGATGGTCGGCTCCCTCGTGCCCCCGTACAGTCCGGGAGTGTCCCCTTGCTGCAGACTGCCGTGCACCGTCTGCGGCCTGATCGCGGCGTCGTGGCCCAGCCCGCTGCCCTCGTCGAAGAAAGGCGCCAGAGAGGGAACTCCCGCGGCCACCGCCTTCACGACGAGCAGCGGCGTACTTCGATCACAGCCGCTGAGCGCCACCACGAAAACGAGCAGGACGGCGATCCTGCGAATCGCGGATTTCCCGGCTCCTTGCATAAATGCGCGAAGTGTCATCACCGCTCCCCCCGGCGGTTCCCCCAATGCACTTCATGCTACTGAATGCTTCCGAATGGCGAAGCCTTCAACGCCCGCGTGCGTTCAATGAGGCCAAATAGGCGTTGTATGCCTCGAGTTCCTTGTCGCCGTCACGGTCGGCGGCGCGGTCCTTGCGCCGGGCCTGACGCTGCTCGGAGCCGTACCACTGGAACAGCAGGGCGATCAGCACCAGCACGGAGGGAATCTCACTGAACGCCCAGGCGATGCCGCCGGCCGCGGTCTGGTCGGAGAGAGCTTCGATGCCGAGCGAGGCGGGCGGGTTCTTGAACGTCTCCACCATCGGCGTCGACGCCATCATCAGCGCGATGCCGAAGAACGCGTGGAACGGCATGCCCGCGAACAGCTCCAGCATCCGCATCAGATAACCCGGCCGCTGCGGCCCGGGGTCCACCCCGATGATCGGCCAGAAGAACACGACGCCCACGGCGAGGAAGTGCACCATCATCGCGATGTGCCCCGCCTTGGAGCCCATCAGGAAGTCGAAGATCGGGGTGAAGTACAGCGCGTACAGGCTCGCGATGAACAGCGGAATGGTGAACGCGGGATGCGTGATGATCCGCATGTACCGGCTGTGCAGCAGCATCAGCAGCAGCTCGCGCGGACCCTTGCGGCCCTTGCCGGCGGTCGGCAGTGCGCGCAGGGCGAGCGTGACGGGGGCGCCGAGCAGGATCAGGATCGGCGACAGCATGCTGATGACCATGTGCTGGACCATGTGCACGCTGAACATGATCATGCCGTAGTCGTTGAGCTTCGTGCACATCACCAGCCCGATGGTCAGCACACCGATGACGAACGACACCGTCCGCGCCGCCGACCACTTGTCACCGCGCCGCCGCAGCCGCAGCACGCCGTACGCGTACAGCCCGAGCCCCACCAGGCAGGCCACGAGGAAGAACGGGTCCGCCGACCACTGAAGACCCCGCCCCAGCGTGAACGGCGGCAGATCCATGGTCATGCCGTGCCCGCTGTGATCCATTACGCCGGCTCCTGATTCGTGGGGGGTTGTGCGATGTGTCCGCCCCACAGACTAGAACCGCCCCCGGCGAACATCGTCACCGGGGGCGATTCTTTGATGCCGTACTGGATCGGTTTGTGCGCTAGAGCACGCACTCCGCCTCGTCGTACCGCTCGGCGGGAACCGTCTTCAGCGTCTCCACCGCCTCCGCCAGCGGGACCATCACGATGTCAGTCCCCCGCAGCGCGGTCATGTTGCCGAACTCGCCACGGTGCACGGCCTCCACCGCATGCCAGCCGAAGCGGGTGGCGAGCACACGGTCGTACGCGGTCGGCGTGCCGCCCCGCTGGACGTGCCCCAGGATGACCGGCCGTGCCTCCTTGCCGAGCCGCTCCTCCAGCTCGATGGAGAGCTGGCGGGCGATACCGGCGAAGCGCTCGTGGCCGTAGATGTCCTTGCCGCCCTCGTCGAACTCCATGGATCCGGCCCTGGGCTTGGCGCCCTCCGCCGCCACGACGATCGCGAACCGCTTGCCGGCCTCGAACCGCTCGCCGACCCGCCTGGCCAACTCCTCGATGTCGAAGGGCCGTTCGGGGACGACGATGGCGTGCGCGCCGGCCGCCATGCCGGAGTGCAGCGCGATCCAGCCGGTGTGCCGGCCCATGACCTCCACGACCAGGACGCGCTGGTGGGACTCGGCGGTGGTCTTCAGCCGGTCAAGGGCCTCGGTCGCGACACCGACGGCCGTGTCGAAGCCGAAGGTGACGTCCGTGACCGCGATGTCGTTGTCGATGGTCTTCGGGACGCCGACGATCGGCAGCCCGCTGTCGTACATCAGCCGGGCCGCCTTCAGCGTGCCCTCACCGCCGATGGGGATGATCGCGTCGAGGCCGAGCTCCTCGACATGGCCCCTGGCCCGTTCCACGCCGTCGCGCAGGTGCGAGGGCTGGACCCGGGAGGAGCCGAGGATCGTGCCGCCGCGGGCCAGGATGCCGCCCACCGCGTCGAGGTCGAGCTTGAGGTAGTCGCACTCCAGGAGACCTTTCCAGCCGTCCCGGAAGCCGATGACCTCGTCGCCGTGGTCGACGACGGCGCGGTGCACGACGGACCGGATGACGGCGTTCAGGCCGGGGCAGTCGCCGCCGGACGTGAGGACACCAATGCGCATAGCCCGAAAGAACCTTCTCAACGTGGGCCGGGACCGGACCACGTCGTCCGGCACGAACCCCGCCACCCTAGCGGCAGGAGGGGGCGGGGCCGAAGCATGCGTCCGCCTGCTGGACGACCCCGCTCACCTGTGCGGACGGGGCGTCAGACGGGCTGGTGGAGCGGAGCTTGAATCCAGGTGTCAGGCGGGCTGCTGGGCTGCTGAGATGCGCTCGTTGCGCAGGGCCTCGTACCAGCGGTCGTCGGTCGGGGGCAGCGCGTTCACGTCGAGCGCCAGCTTCAGCAGCAGGTCGGCGATCAGCGGGTTCCGGGCCAGCACGGGCCCGTGCATGTACGTACCGAAGACCGTGTCGTTGTACGCGCCCTCCGTGCCGTCACCCGTGCCGTTGCCGTTGCCGAGCTTGACCTGGGCGAACGGCCGGGCCGTCGGTCCGAGGTGGGTGACGCCCTGGTGGTTCTCGAACCCGGTCAGCGGGGGCAGGCCGAGGCGCGGGTCGATGTCGCCGAGCACGTCACCGACGCAGCGGTCGCCCTCACCCCGTACCGAGACCACGTCAAGGAGCCCGAGTCCGGGCTCGCGCTGGCCGAGGTCGTTGATGAACTCGTGGCCGAGGATCTGGTACCCGGCGCAGACCGAGAAGACGATCGCGCCGTTCTCCACGGCCCGGTACAGACCGCCGTCCCGACGCAGCCGCTCGGCCGCGAGCCGCTGCGGACGGTCCTCGCCGCCGCCGATCAGGTAGATGTCGCCCGAGGTCGGGATCGGCTGGTCGCTGCGCACGTCGAGGCGCGCCACGTCGAGGCCGCGCTGCCGGGCCCGGCGCTCCACGACGAGGACATTGCCCTGGTCGCCGTATGTGCTGAGCAGGTCGGGGTAGATCCAGACGACCCGCAGGCTGTTGTCGCTCACAAATGTCCCCTGAGTGTCAGTTGCCGACGCGGCGGCGCAGGTCCTGGAAGGCGGTGTAGTTGGCGATGACCTCGATCCGGCCCGGCGGGCTCATCTGCACCGCCTGGTCGAGGTCGTCGCAGACCTGGAACTGCTGGTTCGCGACCTCCAGACGCACCGCGAGGTCCAGCTTGCGGTCACCGATCACACAGATCGGGTGGCCGGTCAGACGCGTGTAGTCGACGTCCCACAGCCAGGAGGTGTCGGTGCCGTCGGCGCTGCGCGCGTTCACCGAGAGGATCACCGGGGTGGGCGGAGGATCGATCAGGCTGAACGTTTCGAGCCAGCCCGCCGGGTTCTTCGCCAGCAGCAGCCGCAGGTCGCGCTGTTGGAACTGCACCACGTCGTAGCGTCCTGCGACGGCCTGCACCTGGTACATGCGTTCCAGGGCGACCTGCGGCGGCACACCGAAGACGGCGGCCACGGCGGCGGAGCTGGCCGCGTTGGCCTTGTTGGCGCGGCCGGGCAGCTGGAGGTGGATCGGCCAGGCGGACCCGTGCGGGTCGAGCACGTGGTCGCCGGAGAGCGCCCAGCTCGGCGTGGGCCGGCGGAAGCCGCACTCACCGCAGAACCAGTCGTCGCCCGGGCGCTGCATCACGCCACCGCACGACGGGCAGGACCAGGCGTCGTCCTTCCACATCTGCCCGGCGGCGACCCAGATCACATTGGGGGAGGAGGACGCGGCCCACACGACCAGCGGGTCGTCGGCGTTGGCGACGATGACCGCCTTGGAGCCGGCCAGCCCCTCACGCCAGTTCTCCGCGAGCATGCGGGTCTCCGCGGCGCGGTCGAGCTGGTCGCGCGAGAGGTTCAGCAGGGCGATGCACTTCGGGTCGGTGTCGCGGGCGACCCCGGCGAGGTACTTCTCGTCGACCTCGATGACCCCGAACCGGGCGTCCGAGCTGCCCGCGAGGGCCGAGGTGATGCCGGCCGGCATGTTGGCGCCGAGCGCGTTGGAGACGACCGGGCCCGCGGCGCGCAGCGCCTCGGCGATCAGCCGGGTGGTGGTGGTCTTGCCGTTGGTCGCCGAGACCAGGGTGACGTCCAGGTTCTGGGCGAGCCGCGCGAGGAGGTCGGGGTCGAGCTTGAGCGCCACCCGGCCACCGATCACCGAACCGCTCCCGCGCCCCGCGGCGCGCGATGCCGCCGCGACCGCCTTGCCCGCGGTCACGGCCAGCTTGGCCCGCGGCGTGAGCGGGTCCGAGTTGCCTGCCATGAGTTCTCGATCCTCCTTGCGTACGCGCCGCGCCTCTGCCTGACGGCAACGTGGTGTGGACCTCAGCCTATCGAGATCCATTCGCAGTCCAGAACCGCCGTACCCTGACGGCCATGCGAAACAGCTCCATTCCGGGCGCCCGAGGGCGCGTCCGGCCCCTCACCCTGCTCGGGGACCCGGTCCTGCACACGCCGTGCGAGGAGGTGACCGACTTCGGCCCCGGACTCGCGGCACTCGTGGAGAACCTGTTCGCGACGATGTACGCGGCGCAGGGCGTCGGCCTGGCAGCGAACCAGATCGGTGAGTCTTTGCGTGTGTTCGTGTACGACTGCCCCGACGACGAGGATGTTCGTCACGTCGGCCATGTGGTGAACCCCCGGCTCGTCGAGACGGACGGCGTGGTGATCCGGGGCCCGGAGGGCTGCCTGTCCCTGCCGGGCCTGGAGGCGGGGACTGAGCGCTACGACCATGCGGTCGTCGAGGGGTTCACGGTGACCGGGGAGCCGGTCACGGTCCACGGGACGGGGTTCTTCGCGCGGTGTCTGCAGCACGAGTGCGACCACATCGAGGGCGGGGTCTACGCGGACAGGCTGAGCGGCTGGCGCCACCGCCGCTTGATGCGACAAGTGACGCGAGCATCGTGGCGCCGGACGAGTGTGCGTATGTAGGGGCGCGGGGCTGTCTCGATTTGCGGCTCCGCCGCGGGGGCGCGATCAACCCCCACCGACCCGCAGACGAAACACAACCCTCAGAACCCCGGACCACCTATCTTGTCGCCGGCGGCAGCCAGCCGACCCCACAGCAGATCAGCCAAGCTGCGGACCAACTCCGCCCGAGAGCAAGGGCGTTCGCCAAGCCACCAGTCCCCGGCGGCATGCATCATCCCGACTATCCCGTGCCCCCACACCCGGGCCAGCTGCTGACCGCCCGGCCCGAGGTCCAGCCGGTCCTCGATGACCTGCGCCAACTCCTCGCCCATACGCCGAAGCAGCGGAATCGAATGCTTGCCGACGTCGAAACCCTGCTCCCCGCCGGGGCTGCCCTCCGCCGGATGCATCAGGAACCGGTACACCTGCGGACGTGCCTCGATCGCCGCGAGGTACGTGTCGAGGGTGGCCTCGACCCGCTCCCGCCGGTCCGCCGGGGCGTCCAGCGCCGCCCGGAGCGAGTTCAGCAGCGCGTCGGTGTGCCGCTTGGCCAGTGCGGCGTACAGTCCGCTCTTGTCGCCGAAGTGCCGGTACAGGATCGGCTTGGTGATGCCGGCCTCCGCGGCGATGGCGTTCATCGAGGCCTGCGGTCCGTCGCGCAGCACCACCCTGTCGGCGGCCTCCAGCAGCTCGCGCCGACGTCGGTCGGCGGACCGCTGCTGCTCGGTCCGCTGTGTGGTGTCCATGAGCTCTCCCCACCCGTGCTTGTTCGGTGACGCCTGCGCAAACTAACACTCAACATGGCCCCTGCATCGAACGGGCTGCCGACCCGTCATCAGGAGTTGACTTTTCCTACCCGTGAGTAACACACTGGAGTTACCGCTAGTAACATGCAAGAGCACCGTCGCCGCTGGAGGGGACATGGCCGAGTTCACCATGGAGCTCAACGACGAACAGAAGGAGGTCCGGGACTGGCTGCACGGCTTCGCCGCCGACGTCATCCGCCCCGCGGCCGCCGAATGGGACGAGCGTGAGGAGACTCCCTGGCCGGTCATCCAGGAGGCCGCGAAGGTAGGCATCTACTCCCTCGACTTCTACGCCCAGCAGTACTTCGACCCCACAGGCCTGGGCATTCCGATGGCCATGGAGGAGCTGTTCTGGGGCGACGCGGGCATCGCCCTGTCGATCGTAGGCACTGGCCTTGCCGCCGTGGGCGTTCTCGCCAACGGAACCGAGGAACAGATCGGGACCTGGATCCCGCAGATGTACGGCGATCCGAACGATGTCAAGGTCGCCGCGTTCTGCTCCTCCGAGCCCGATGCCGGCTCCGACGTGGGCTCCATGCGTACGCGTGCCGTGTACGACGAGGCCAAGGACGAGTGGGTGCTCAACGGTACGAAGACCTGGGCGACCAACGGCGGCATCGCCAACGTCCACGTCGTGGTCGCGGTCGTCGACCCGGAGCTCGGCTCCAAGGGCCACGCGTCCTTCATCGTCCCGCCGAACACGCCGGGCCTGTCCCAGGGCCAGAAGTTCAAGAAGCACGGCATCCGCGCCTCGCACACCGCCGAGGTCGTCCTGGAGAACGTCCGCGTCCCCGGCTCCTGCCTCCTCGGCGGCAAGGAGAAGCTCGACCAGCGCCTCGCCCGTGCGCGGGAGCGGGCCAAGGCCGGTAACGGCGAGCGCGTGAAGAACGCTGCGATGGCGACGTTCGAAGCCTCGCGTCCGGCGGTCGGTGCGATGGCGGTCGGTACCGCCCGGGCCGCGTACGAGGTGGCTCTCGACTACGCGAAGACGCGGGAGCAGTTCGGGCGGCCGATCATCGACAACCAGGGTGTTGCCTTCCAGCTCGCGGACATGCGGACGTCGATCGACGCGGCGCGGCTGCTGGTGTGGCGGGCCTCGTGGATGGCCGTCAACGGCAAGCAGTTCACTGCTGCCGAGGGGTCCATGTCGAAGCTGTTCGCCAGCGAGACGGCCAAGAAGGTCACCGCGCAGGCGGTGCAGATCCTTGGGGGCAACGGGTACACCCGGGAGTACCCGGTGGAGCGGATGCACCGGGATGCTGCGATTTACACGATCTTTGAGGGCACGAGTGAGATTCAGCGCCTGGTCATCGCCAGGACGCTCTCAGGAATGTCTATTCGGTAGTACGCGGGCTGCGGGCATGTGGGGGCTGGTCGCGCAGTTCCCCGCGTCCCTTAAGGGGGCGCGTCCGTCACCGGTGTTTCAGAGGTGTGAGTTGCTCGATGTCATACCTCGCCCGCAGTTCCTCGATCGCCGCATGGTCCGGCGGGCCCCCGCCGCCCAGGATCTCCAGCAGCTCCTCGAAGTACCGCTCGTGATCGGGCGGTGGGGATGCCTGGAAGAACATCTTCGCGGGGGTGTCCGTCGGGTTGGCGAAGGCGTGCGGGCAGCCCGGTGGTACGACGATGACCGTGCCGGGGGTCGCCCGGACCACCCGGTTGCCCGAACTCGACTCCCAGCGCTGCCAGTTGTCGGGGGTCCGTACCCGCGGCTCGAAGGCGAGGACGTCCAGTTCGCCTTCGAGTACGTAGAACAACTCCTCGCTGCGGGTGTGGACGTGGGCGCCCACGTCGAAGCCTGGCGGTACCTCCACCTCGAAGGTGGACGCCGTGCGTGAGTGCGTGCCGGTCACCTTGAACGTCACGCGCTGGGCCGGGGTTTCGACGATCCGGCCGTGGCCCGGCGGTACCAGCAGGCCCTCCGTCGCCGTCACCGGCTGCTCACCACCTGACCGGCAGGGCTTCGGGACCGCGGATCAACGCCCCCTTCTTGAACGGCACTTGGCCGGGTGGTACGGCGAGCCTCAGGCCCGGAACCCGGTCCAGCAGAGCGTCGACGAGCAGCTGCGACTCCAGCCGGGCCAGCATGCCGCCCGGGCAGTAGTGCGGGCCGAAGCCGAACGACACATGAGGATTCGGGGCGCGGCTGAAGTCGATCGTCTCCGGGTCGGGGAAGACGTCCGGGTCGCGGTTGGCGGCCAGGTAGGAGACGTAGATCGGGTCGCCCGCGCGGATCCGTACGCCTCTGATCCGCACGTCCTCGGTCGCGATGCGGGAGAGGCCGACCGCGTTGCGGTGCGGGATGTAGCGCAGCAGTTCGTCGATGGCCTGGGGGCGGATCTCCGGCTCGGCGCGCAGCCGCTCGGCCAGGTCCGGGCGGGTCAGCAGCAGGTAGAACATCTGGCCGCTGTTGTTGGTGACCGCCTCGCCGCCGATCTGGAGGAGCACGGCAAGGCCCACGGCCTCCTCCAGGGTGATCTCCTCGCGGCCGACGGCGGCGCCGAGCAGGGACGCCACGTCCTCGCCGGAGCTGCCCTCCCGCAGGCCGATGAGATCGGCGAAGTAGGCACCCATCTCGTTCTTGGCCTTCTCGCTGACCTTCGCGCCGTGCGAGGAGGAAAGGATCAGCTGGGTCCAGGTGTGCATGCCGTGCCGGTCGGCGGCCGGTACGCCCATCAGCTCGCAGATCACCGCGATGGGGAAGGGGCTGAGGACGGTCGCCGTGAGGTCCGCCGGCGGGCCGTCCTGCAGCAGCTCGTCGACCAGTTCGTCCAGCAGCCGCCGGGAGCGCTCGCGTACCCGCTCCACGCCCTTCGCCGTGAACGCGGCGGCCACCGAGCGGCGCAGCCGGGTGTGGTCCGGCGGATCGAGGAAGCCGACCGCGCCGCGCTGCGGGATGAAGTGCGGGGCGAGCCGGGTGACCGGCTGGTCCATGACCGCCTCACGGCTGAAGCGGGGGTCGTTGGTCACCATGCGGACGTCGTCGTAGCGCGTGACCAGCCAGGCCCAGCCTTCGCCGTTGGGCAGCTGGATGCGGGTGACCGGGCCCTCACCCATCAGCTCGGCCAGCACCGGGTCGAAGTCGACGCCGGTCAGGTCGAGTGCCGGCCAGTGCCGGATCGGGGGGAGGGTCTCGGTGAGGGTCTCTTCAGTCATGCCGTACTCATGCCGTTCTGTCGTCGGGGCTGTGCCAGTGGCCCAGCGCCATCTCCGCGGTGATGCCGGGCCCGAACCCGGCCAGGAGCCCACGCGCCCGGTGTTTCGCGCCGCCCTCGTCGAACATCCGGCGCAGGGCGTCGAGGACGACGGCGCTGGCGATGTTGCCGTACTCGGTGAGCGTGGCCCGGCTGAACCGGAATGCGTGCGGATCGACCTGCAGAAACTTGCTGAGGTCGTCGAGAATGCGCGGGCCGCCGGCGTGGATGATGTAGAAGTCCAGGTCGGAGGCGTCCCAGCCGTGCTGTCCTGCCAGCTCCTGCAGCGCCGGCGCGAGCGGCTCCATGGTGCCCGGCACCCGCTTGTCCAGCAGGAAGTGGAATCCGGTGGCCCGGACGTCGTACATGATCCACTCTTCGGTCTTCGGGATCAGGTACGAGCCGTTGCGCACCAGCTCGATGCCCTCGCCGCCCCGTCCGCGCACCACCGCGGCGGCGATCCCGTCGCCGAACAGACCGTTGGAGAGCAGGGACCCCACGCCCAGGTCGGTGGGCTGGTAGCACAGCGAGCAGAACTCGCAGGCCACGATCAGGGCATTGGCGTCGGGGTAGGCGGAGCAGAAGTCGTGCGCCCGGTTGATCGCGGCTCCGCCCGCCGCACAACCGAGCTGGGCTATGGGTATCTGGCGGGTGGTGCTGTCGAAACCCATCTCGTTGATCAGCCAGGCCGTGAGCGAGGGCATCATGAAGCCCGTGCACGACACATAGATGATCACGTCGATGTCCTTGGTGAGGAGCTCCGCGTCGTCGAGCGCCCGCTGTATGACGGCGGGGACCCGGGCCTTCGCCTCGGCTTGATAGACCTTGTTGCGCTCCTCGAAACCGGGATGCTTCAGCGTTTCTTCGATGGGCTGCACGATGTGCCGGGTGCGAACGCCGGTGTTCTCGATCAGCCGGAGGGCCAGCGGCAGTTGCGGATGGTCGGCGTGGCGGGAGCGAGCCAGCTCCAGCGTCTCCTCCATCGTGATCACATGCTCTGGGACGGACACCGAGGGTCTGCACAAAGTCGCCATGAACCGTCCTGCTTTCGCCGTCCGGAAGGCTTTCGGCCCCCCGGGTCGAAACGGGTTCACCTCTGGGGGTGGTTCACCCACGATCACCCGACGAGGCGACGATCTCGCGCCGGACTACTCCGTATCGGGGACCCCGTGCCAAGGTCGATGCAGGAGCCCCACATCCGACCGCATGGAGGACGCGATGACGCGTACGGCCACGGAACTGCTGGAGACGACCACCGCCAAGCTCGCCCCGGACCCGCAGGCCAACCCGCTCGTCCCCCTCATCGCCCGGGGCGAGGCCTCCCGCGACACCCTCGCCACGCTGGCTCTGGAACAGCACTGGGTGATCCCGGCGGACCGCCGTGCGTTCCTCCATCTGGCGCAACGCGCCACCGAGGAACCGGAGGCCGCCGCGTTCTTCGAGATGCTCGCCGACGGCGAGGCACTGGCAGCCGAACGGCTGCAGCCGTTCGCGGCAGCCTGCGGCATCGACGAAGCAAGGACGAGCGCCTACGAGCCCCTGCCGGGCTGCCAGGCCTACCCGTCCTACGTCGCCTGGCTCGCGCTCAACGCCTCCCCGACCGACGCGGTCCTGGCCATCACAGCCAACTTCTCGGCGTGGGGCGGCTATTGCGCCACCATCGCCCAGGCGCTACGCGTCCACTACGGCTTCCAGGACGAGTCCTGCGCGTTCTTCGACTTCTTCGCCCAACCGGCCCCGGAGCTGGACGAGAGGGCAACAGCAGCGGTCCAGGCAGGCCTGGACGCGGGTTTCCTCAACGAGGAGCAAGCACATGGTTATGGCCGCCTGCTCCAAAGCTACGAGGCCCTTTTCTGGTCCACGTTGCTGCAGCTGGCCTAAAGGGGCGCGGGGCTGTTTCAATGTGCGGCTCCGCCGCGTGGGCGCGAGCAACCACACACAACCCGCACCCGGCAACGAACCAACAACCCCTACGGCGCAGTCCCACTGCTATGTGCAATGCACGCCACATCAATCCGATCGGCGAGCTTCGCAAGCTCAATCGTCAACGCCGCAACCGTGTCCTCATCGAGCCCGACCTCCCCCGCCTCCACAAGATGCAGCCACCGCCCACCCACCGTCCGCAGAAGCTTGCTCACATCAGCCGCAGCCACCTGCAGGACACCGCGGTCATCGACGATCAGAGGCAGAGTCACTTCGCGGTTCACAACCGGGATGTTAGCCGCGCAGCCCTCACGCACCGTGCCAAACCGTCGTGATGTTGCAGAACTCCCGGATTCCGTGCCCGGACAGCTCACGCCCGTAACCGGACCGCTTGACCCCGCCGAACGGGAACGCCGGGTGGGAGGCGGTCATCCCGTTGACGTACACGGCGCCCGCCTCCAGGTCCCTCACGAAGCGGTCCACCTCCGCCTCGTCCCGCGTCCACACGTTCGAACTCAGCCCGAACGGCGAGTCGTTGGCGATGAGCACGGCCTCGTCGAGGTCGGACGCGCGATACAGCGTGGCGACGGGCCCGAAGGCCTCCTCGCGGTGGATGCGCATCTCGCGGGTGATCCCGGTGAGCACGGTCGGCGGGTAGTACCAGCCGGGCAGCTCGGGCCGGCGCAGCCGATGGCCGCCGCACAGCACCTGGGCCCCGCTCCGGCGCGCGTCCTCGACCAGTTCCTCCAAGTCGTCGCGCCCCTGCTCGCTCGACAGCGGCCCGACGTCCGTGTCCTCCTCCATCGGATCGCCGACCTTCAGTGCCTTCATGCCCTCCACGAAGCGTTCGGCGAAGGCGTCGTAGACGTCCGTGTGCACGATGAACCGTTTGGCGGCGATGCACGACTGCCCGTTGTTCTGCACGCGCGCGGTGACCGCGATCTGCGCGGCCCGGTCGAGGTCGGCGGAGGGCATGACGACGTACGGGTCGCTGCCGCCCAGCTCCAGCACCGTCTTCTTGACCATGTCCCCGGCGGTCGACGCGACGGCCCGTCCGGCGGGTTCGCTGCCGGTGAGGGTGGCCGCCTTGACGCGTTCGTCGCGCAGGATGTCGTCGACGGCGCCGGAGCCGATCAGCAGGGTCTGGAAGCAGCCCTCCGGGTAGCCGGCCTGGTGGAACAGGTCCTCCAGGAAGAGGGCGGTCTGCGGGACGTTCGAGGCGTGTTTGAGCAGTCCCACGTTGCCGGCCATGAGTGCCGGCGCCGCGAACCGGATCACCTGCCACAGGGGGAAGTTCCACGGCATCACGGCGAGGACGGGGCCGAGCGGCCGGTAGCGGACCCGGACGCGGGAGGCACCTGAGTCCTTCACGTCGAACTCCGAAGGCTCCTCGTCCGCAAGGAGTTCCTCGGCGTGGTCGGCGTACCAGCGCATCGCCTTGGCGCACTTGGCGGCCTCCGCACGCGCCTGCTTGATCGGCTTGCCCATCTCGGTGGTCATGACGCGGCCGATGTCCTGCTGGATCTCGTCGAGGAGACCGGCGGCCCTGTTCATCAGGCGGGCGCGTTCGGCGAAGGGCGTCGTCCGGTACGTGCGGAACGTCGCCTCCGCGAGCTGGAGCCGGCGTTCGAGCTCCTCCTCGCCCATGGCCTCGTACGTCTTGAGTGTCTCGCCGTTCGCCGGGTTCACCGTCGCGATGGGCATGGCTGACCTCCTGGGGGCGGGCTTGATTCGACCTTCCCGCGCGCTGCCGCTGACCGCAACGCGTGGGCGGCTGTGCGGTTACTCCGACTACTCGGATTCCTCCGAGTGCTCCGCCAGCCGGTCGAGAAACGTGGTCTGCGCCTTGACGATCACATCCCGGGCGTGGTCGAGCCCGAACCACTCCACCCGGTCCAGCTCGGGGAACTCCCGGGTCTGCCCGGACCGCGGCGGCCACTCCATCCGGAACGTGCCGGGGACGATCGTCGCCGGGTCCAGGTCGGCCTCGACCGCCCAGGCCGTGACGGTCTTGCCGCCCGTCTGCCGGACCTCGCCCAGCGCCACCGCCTCCCCGTCGGGCGGCTCAAGACCGAGCTCCTCCTGGAACTCGCGCCGGGCCGCGTCCCAGGCCGTCTCCTCCTCGGGCTCGTACTCGCCCTTGGGGACGGTCCACGCCCCGGCGTCACGCTTGGCGAAGAACGGCCCGCCCATGTGGCCGAGCAATACCTCCAGGCCATTGCCGGTGTGCCGGAACAACAGCAGGCCTGCACTGCGCTTGACCTTGGCGGCGCTCACGGCTTCACCTCCGGGTGCGCGGCGAGCAGCGTCTCGACCGTGTCCGCCTCCTCCGGGCGCTTGTCCTCGCGGTAGCGCACCACGCGGGCGAAGCGGAGGGTGACACCGGCCGGGTAGCGGGTGGACCGCTGCAGGCCGTCGTAGGCGATCTCGACGACGAGTTCGGGGCGTACGGTCACCACATGGCCGTTGGTGCCCGTGGCCAGCTCCTGGAGGCGTTCGGTCTGCCAGGTGAGCATCGCGTCGGTCATGCCCTTGAAGGTCTTGCCGAGCATGGCGAAGGAGCCGTCGGCGTTGCGGGCTCCGAGGTGGAGGTTGGAGAGCTTGCCGGTGCGTCGGCCGTGGCCCCACTCGGCGGCGAGCACCACCAGGTCGAGCGTGTGGACCGGCTTGACCTTCAGCCAGGACGCGCCGCGCCGGCCGGCGCTGTAGGCGGCGTCGAGGCCCTTCACGACGACGCCCTCGTGGCCGCGCTCCAGGGTCTCGGCGAGGAAGTCCTCGGCCGCGCTCACCTCCTCCGGACCGGAGACCAGGGCGCGCCGTACCCGCATCGGCTCCGGGACCAGCCGGGCGAGCTCGGCGTGCCGCTCGGCGAAGGGCAGGTCGAGCAGGTCGCGGTCGTCGACGGACAGCGCGTCGAAGAACACGGGGGAGACGGGGACGGTCTCGGCGGCCGTCGCCACGTCCACGCGCGAGCCGACGCGCCC
This sequence comes from Streptomyces sp. NPDC001157, assembly GCF_053598255.1. Classification (NCBI taxonomy): domain Bacteria; kingdom Bacillati; phylum Actinomycetota; class Actinomycetes; order Kitasatosporales; family Streptomycetaceae; genus Streptomyces; species Streptomyces sp. NPDC001157. Next base: position 54,193 of record NZ_JBSFJW010000020.1, on the reverse strand, counting down.
GGCCGTCTCCTGGAAGGACCGGGGCCGCCCGTCCTCGCCGAAGGAGATCACCTCGCCGTCCAGGATGAACCGGCGGACCTTCAACTCCAGGGCGGCCGTGGTGAGTTCGGGGAGACGGTCGGTGATGTCGTCGAGGGTGCGGGTGTAGATCCGTACGCTGTCGCCGTCCCGGTGGACCTGCACCCGAATGCCGTCCAGCTTCTCCTCGACCGCGCACGCACCCAGCTTGTCGACCGCCTCGGCCACGGAGGACGCGCTGTGCGCCAGCATCGGCAGGACCGGGCGGCCCACGGTGAGCCGGAAGCGGTCCAGGGCGGCCGGCCCGTCGGCGAGCAGCGCCTGCGCCACCGTCTGCAGGGAGCCCGCGAGCATCACCGCCCGCCGTACGTCCGCGGGCGGTGCCTCGGTGGCCTGCGCCAGGCCCTCGACGGCGACGGCGTCCAGGGCGCCCTGCCGTACCTCACCGGTCAGCAGTCCGAGCAGGAAGCGCTGCTCGTCCTCCGTGGCCGCCCCCATCAACTCGCCGACCAGCCGGGCCCGTTCGGCCTGCGAACCGGTGCCGGAGACCTTGCCCAGCTCGCTGAGGAGGGCGTCCACCTGCCGCACGGTGAGCGTGGGTGCGGCGGCCGGGGCGACCGGGCGGCCGAGCACCTTCCAGCCGACGCCGAGCCGCCCCTGCGGCAGCCGTCCCGCCAGATACGGGATCACGATCGGCACGTCGTCCGCCTCGGCGTCCCGGAACAGCTCGGCGAGCAGAGCGATCTTCCGGGACCGCGCCGAGGTGGCGGCGACCTCCTGGGACACTTGGGCCAGGCGGGCAAGCAGCATGCAGCCATCCTCCAACGGAGGCGGGCGCTCTACACCCGGACGGCGGTGGTTCTACGCCGGTGCGGCCGTGTCGAGGTCGGTCATCAGCAGCTCCCCGTTGATGAAGGCCCCTGCCCGGTAGCCCCCCGCCGCCGCGTTCACGACCTGCTCGGCGAAGCCCATGGCGTTGCCGACCGCCCAGACGCCCGGCACGGAGGTGAGCCCGGTCGGGTCGACCACCGGGTACGCGCCGAAGGGTGTCTCCTGGAGCTCGGCTCCCAGCCGCTCCAGCAAGCCCGTCTGCGGGACCGGGCGGGGCGCGGTGAAGACGACCTCGCGGGCGTGTGTCGTGCCGTCCGTCAGACGTACGCCGGTGAGCCGGTCGTCCTGCACCACCAGCTCCGCGACCTCGCCGGGCACCACCTTCACCCCGGCCGCCGCGAGCCTGCGCAGATCGTCGTCCGTCAGCTCCTCCTCGGCCACGGAGTGCAGGAAGAGCGTCACGTCCTTCGACCACTGGGACACCATCAGGGCCTGGTGGACGCTCAGTGGGGTCGTGGCCAGTACGCCGAAGGCCTGGTCGCGGACCTCCCAGCCGTGGCAGTACGGGCAGTGCAGCACGTCCCGGCCGAAGCGCTCGGCAACGCCGGGCACCGTCGGCAGCTCGTCCCGCAGCCCCGTGGCGATCACGAGCCGCCGTGCCCGCACGGTCCTGCCGCTCGCGAGGCCGACCGCGAACTCCTCGCCCTTCGTGACGTCCACGGCCCGGTCGCGGACCAGTTCCACGCCGTATCCTGCGATCTCCTCCCGACCGATCGCCAGGAACTCGGCGGGTGGCATGCCGTCCCGCGAGAGATAGCCGTGCATATGGGCGGCGGGCGCGTTCCGCGGCTCGCCCGCGTCGACGACGAGCGTGCGGCGCCTGGACCGGCCCAGGACCAGCGCCGCGGAGAGCCCGGCCGCGCCCCCTCCGACGACGATCACTTCGTACTGCTCGCTGTGCTTCTCGGCCATGGGTGACCACCTCCACGCCCGACGGTCGCCCCACCGCTGCCGTATTGACAAACCTGTTTGCCGAAACTGCAATGTTGTCCATGAACGGCGACGACACGGACGAGGTCCTCGCGGAGGTCGGCCCCAGGCTGCGCCGGATCCGCAAGGAGCGAGGTGCCACGCTCGCCGGGCTCTCGGCGGCGACCGGCATCTCGGTGAGCACGCTGTCCCGGCTGGAGTCCGGACTGCGCAGGCCCAGCCTGGAGCTGCTGCTGCCGATCGCGCGGGCACACCAGGTGCCGCTGGACGAACTGGTCGGCGCGCCGCCGGCGGGGGACCCGCGGGTACGCGGCAAGCCCCAGGTGCGGCACGGCCGCACGTTCTGGCCGCTCACCCGGCAGCCAGGCGGCCTCCAGGCGTTCAAGGTGCTGGTACCGCAGAGCACGGAGGAGCCCGAACCGCGCACCCATGAGGGCTACGAATGGCTGTACGTGCTGTCCGGGCGGCTGCGGGTCGTGCTGGGCGAGCACGAGGTCGTCATGGTGGCGGGGGAGGCGGCCGAGTTCGACACGCGGGTGCCGCACTGGTTCGGGTCGACGGGGGAGGGACCGGTGGAGTTCCTGAGCCTGTTCGGACCGCAGGGGGAGCGGATGCATGTGCGGGCTCGGCCGAAGCGGTCCTGACGGGCCGTCATGAAGGGCACTTGATACGGCAACTCGGCGCCAGCGCCCGGTTGTTGGCCGCTCCGCTTCTCATCAGCACCGGCTGTGTGACCGCTGTGACGGGTGTTGCACACTGAGCTCATGACACGCATGAGGAAGATCGCAGCCGCGCTGCTGGCCGCCTCGGCCGCGCTGCTCGCGACACCCCCCACCGCCTCCGCCACCCCCATCCCGCACAAGACCTTCTTCAAGGAGAACTTCGACCGCCTTCCCCTCGGGCCGGTCACCGCGGGCCGCGGCTGGAGTGCCGACACCTCCAACGGTTCGCTGACCGTCGAGCCCAGCGCCACCGGCCACGGACACGAACTGCGGCTCCACACGGAAGGCAACGGCCGCGCCTTCCTGGTCCTGTCCGATCTGGCACCCGCCGGCAACAGCTTCTGGGCCCGGTTGCGACTGCGCGTGGACCGCCTTCCCACGGCTCCCGACTGGGCGCACTGGACCATTGCGGAGGCTTCCGGTGCCGATGTCCCCACGCTGGTAAGGCCGTTGGGCGGCCAGTACGTTCCCACCTCGAAAGGCAACTTCTGGGGGGTCGGCTCCGATCTGGGTCCCACCGGGGACTGGACCGCCTGGAAGACTTCCGCTCCCGCCGCGGCCGGGACCTGGCAGTGCGTCGAATTCCACCTCGACGCGACCGACAACCGTGTCACCGTCTACCTGGACGGCGCGGAGCAGCCCGAGTTGACGGTCTCGACCAGGCAACACGGCGGCACGGCGGACGACTTCGTCTTCCCGCGCTTCGACAAGCTGAAGCTGGGCTGGCAGTTGTACCAGGCCGACGCCACTCCCTCCTCGTACGACATGCACATGGACGACGTGGCGCTGAGCGGCAAGCGCGTCGGCGGGTGCGGATCATGACGGGACGTCCGCCGCGCGGGGCGGTCCTGCCGGGTCGGACCGGGGCCATGTGCTGAAGGTCGGTCCCGACGCGGCGCACACCGTACTGGTGCTGGTCCCGGGCATGTTCGGGGTCGCGTTCGTTCTGGGGTCGCGCGCCGTTCAACGGCCGTTGCGGGCTCGGCTTGCGGGCGGGTTCAGCGGTGGGTGGACGGGCCTCCGTTCGCAAGGGGCGGACGGGATGTCCTGGTGGCCCGGGAGGCGGTGCGTCGCCCGCGGGCCGGGGTTTTCCAGCTCGGCGGTGGCGGCGCGGTCGAGGCACGGACGACGAGGTCGACCCGCGGGCCACTCGGCGGCAAGGGCTCTGCCTTCGGGTACTCGATGGCATGCACCAGGCGCTTGAGCCCTTCCTGGGCCACGGCGTCGAACGGTTGCCGCACCGTGGTCAGGGGAGGAGCCACATGGGCGGCGACCGGGATGTCGTCGAAGCCGACGACGCTGACGTCGTCCGGCACGCGCCGGCCGGCCTCCGTCAGCGCGCGGATTCCGATCGCCATGTCGTCGTTGGCGGCGTAGACAGCGGTGACACCGCCGTCCTCGGCCGGCTCCCGTCCCGCCCGGTGGCCGGAGGCGGCGGACCGGTCGCCCGCGACGACCGGGGGCACGTCCCGGTCCTGCGCGGTCAGGGCCGCCCGCCATCCCTCCAGATGGTCCCGGGCGGCGTACCACCGCTGCGGGCCAGCAAGGTGATGGACCGTCATATGGCCGAGATCCAGCAGATGTTCGGTGGCGGTCCGGGCCATCAGGTCGGCGCCCTGGCCCGTGGTCAGCACCGTGGGCGCCGTGACGGACGGCGGTGCCTCGATGAAGAGGACCGGAACGTCGAGGCGGAGAAAGGGCGCTTCGTCGTCGGCCTGCTCGTCGATCGGTTCGGAGATGACGATGCCGTCCACGCCCTGATCGAGGAGCGAGTCCACGGCACCCGCGACGCCCGGCGGGTCGCCCTCCGCCGTGTTGACCACGCGAAGCGCGTAACCGGTGTCCCGGACGACCCGCTCGACACCCATGAGCAGCGAGGCGGGGCCCGTACAGCGCCGTGCCCAGCGTCACCACGCCGATCGAGCGGGTGCGCCCGGAGGCCGGCGCGCGGGCGGCGTTGTTGAGCCTGCGCCCCGCCCTGTTCCTCGCGTCATGGTGCCTCCCGGTGACCGTTCGACGGAGCTCAATGATCCCGTTCGCAGTCCGGCTGACCCTGCGGATGACTGCGCTGTCATGTCTGCGTAGTCATGTCTACGCAGTCATATGGGCGGCGTGAAGGGTTCGGGGCGCATCCGTAGCCTCAAGGGACGGGTGGGCCGGACTCGGCGCTACAGGATGCCGATGTTGGTGAGCGGGATGTTCCAGTCGTTTTGCTCGACATCGCCACGGCCGTCCTGGGCTGTGGCTGGTACCGCGACCAGCATCAGCGCGGCGACGGCAACGGCCAGGACGGCGGCGACACGACGCTTCATGGTTCCTCCTCCACGACGGCAGTGCCGCCCACCCTGCTCCGGGCCGGCCACCCCGCCGGCCCGGACACGCCGCGCGACCCGAGGAATCAGCCGCTCGGTGGCGGCACTCCCCGCGAGCGGGCGGCCGGGGCCGTCAGCGCCCCGGCAACTCGGCGGCGGTGAAGCGCTCGAATCCCGCGTGGAAGGCCGTGCCCTGCGGGTCGGTCGCGCTGTAGTGGAAGGCGGCCACACCGCAGCCCCGCGCGTCGAAGGCGCCCCCGGTGTACGAGGCGACCCGGGTGCCGTCCACGGCGAGCTGAACCGTGATCCGTCCCGCACCGGCGGAGGAACAGGTCATCGACATGTCGACCTGCTGCCGACTCGCCACCTTCAGACCCACGTCCCCGAGGTCGACCTCGACGACCCGGTCGTGCTGGAAAGCCCCTTTGAACCGGAACTCCCGCACGATCAAAGCTTCCTGACCTGTCGTCAGGTAGGTCGCCCAGCGGGAGCCCTTCCGGTAGTCCCCCGAGCCGTCGCACCACAGCCCGACCCCGCCGTCGCCTCCGTACCACTCCGTCTGGGTGCTCAGCCGTACCGCGAACGAGGACGGCTCGAAGGGCGCCTGCGGCCACACCTCCAGTTCGGTCCTGGGGTCCACCAGCATGGTCCCGCCCTGGTGCGTGATTCTCGCCAGGGCCGGGTCCTTGTGCGACCAGTCGCCCGAGTCGGTCAAGTCATCGGTGTACGAGAGGGGTTGGGAGCCCGCGGAGCTCTTCGGACTCACGGGGGAGGACGTGGAGCCCGAGCCATGGGCTCCCCCCGAGGAGGTGGTGCTGAGTACGACGGCAAGCAGTACGGCTGCCGCGGCGCTGCCGGCCGTGAGCCCCCACAGCCGAAGTTGCTTGGCGCTCGTGCCGAGGCGGGAACCGCCCTTCCCGAGCCCGGACGGCAGTGGTGGCTGTGGTGTCCCCGACTCCGGACGCGCGCCCTCTGTCCCCTCCGCGAGCCGGGCGACGAGCTGGGCCGCGGTCGGCCGCTGCGCCGGGTCCTTGCGCAGACAGTCGGCGATGACGGAACGGACCGGCTCCGGCACCGCCGAGAGATCCGCGTCGCGCTCGCACACGGCGACGAGCACCTCGTAGTCGCTCTCCCCCTCGAAGGGGTGCCGTCCCGTGGCGGCGAAGTACAGCGTGCCGCCGAGGGAGAACACATCGGAGGCGCTGGTGACCCGCATTGACTTGACCTGCTCGGGCGACATGTACGCGGGCGAGCCGAGCACACTGCCCGGTGTGGTGAGCGCCGACTCCAGCAACCGGTCGTCGCGGGCGATACCGAAGTCGATGATCCGTGGTCCGTCCGGGGAGAGCAGGATGTTGGACGGTTTGATGTCCCGGTGCACGACACCCACCCGGTGCACCTGCGCCAACGCGTGCGCGACGGCCAGCGCCACGGACTGCAGCCGCCCGGAGGACAGCGGCCCGCCCGCGGCCACATGCTGGTGGAGCGTGGGGCCCGGGACGAACTCACTCACGATGTACGGATTCCGCCCGGCCAGGTCGGCGTCGAGGACCCGCGCCGTGGCCAGCTCGCCGACCCGGCTCGCCGCACCGAACTCCCGCCGCACCCGGGCGAGCGCGACCTCGTCGTACTCCTTGCCCGGCAGCAGGAACTTCACCACCACCTGCCGCCCCGCCCGGTCCCGGGCGAGCCACACCACCCCTTGCCCGCCCCGGCCCAGTTCGCGCTCGCAGACGTAACCGCCCACCGACAGCTGCATCCGTGGATCCATGCCCCCGCCCCCAGCCCCGCCCCCGGTCCATGGCCGTTCTCCAGCGTATCGGCCCACTTGGGCCGCGACACGGCTCTTGTCCGGGTTTCACGCCTCAGTCCGAGCCGGGATCCACATGGATCTTGGGGCCGGGACCGGCGCCGGGCGGGCGCTTGCCGGCGAGTACGGGGCCCGCCTCGTCGAGGCTCACGGTGGCGGCGACGAGCGGCCTGGGGTCGACCGAGCCGGTGGCGTAGGCGCGGATGGCGGCGTCGAGGCCGGGGGAGGCGGAGAGGATGCCCACCGCGGTCACGTCCTTGAGGGCGAGCGTGCGGGTGTCGATCCTGCTGGGTTCGCCGGCCAGCCCGATGTACACGACCCGGCCCGACGGCTCGACCAACTCCAGTGCCCTGTCCGGCAGATGGGCGGCGTTGGAGGCGTCGACGACCGCGTCGAACGGCAGGTCCGGCAGGGAGTCCTCCGCCCATACGTGCTCGAAGCCCAGCCCGCGGGCGAAGGCGAGGGAGCTGTCGGTGCTGCCCATGAGGTGGACCTCCGCACCGGCCGTACGCAGGAACATCGCGGCCAGCAGCCCGATGGTCCCCGGCCCCAGGACCAGGGCGCGGTCCCCGGGGTGCGGGGCGGCGGCCCGAGCGGCGCGCAGGGCGTTGCCGCCGGGCTCCACCAGCGCGCCGAGCACGGCGCCGACGGAGTCGGGCAGGGCGTGCAACGAGGAGGCGGGGACGGCGAGTTGCTCGGCCAGTGCGCCGGGCCGGTTCCCGCGTACGCCGACCTCCTGCCGCTTCTCGCACACATGCTGGTGGCCGCGCAGGCAACGGCGGCACGAACCGCAGCCGAGCATGGTGTCGCCCATGACGCGGCGCCCGAGCCAGCCGGGGTCGACGCCGTCGCCGAGCGCCGCCACCCGGCCCGCCCACTCATGACCGAGCCGCATCGGATAGGCGGCGTGGCCCTGGTGGAGATAGGCCATCGCGCCGGTGAAGAACTCCACGTCGGTGCCGCAGACGCCCACCCGTTCGACGTCGACGACGACTTCGCCGGGACCGGCGACCGGCGCCGCGACCTCCTGCACGGCGTACTTGCCCGGGCCCGTCAGGACGAACGCGCGCATGGGGCGACCGCTCACCGGGGTCCGAGCACCTGCTGCCGCTGGGTGCCGAGCTGCTGGATGCCGAGTTCCATCACATCGCCGGGCTGGAGATAGACGGGCGGGGTGAGGCCCATGCCGACGCCGGGCGGGGTGCCGGTGTTGATCAGGTCGCCGGGCTCCAGGACCAGGAACTGGCTGAGGTAGTGCACGATGAAGTACGGATCGAAGATCATCGTCTTGGTGTTGCCGGTCTGCCGGCGCACCCCGTTGACGTCCAACCACATGTCGAGCGCGAGGACGTCCTCGATCTCGTCCGTGGTGGCCAGCCACGGGCCCGCGGGGTTGAAGGTCTCCGCGGACTTGCCCTTGGCCCACTGACCGCCCCGCTCCAGCTGGAAGGAGCGCTCGCTGACGTCGTTGACGACCAGATAACCGGCGATGGCCTCGCGCGCCTCTTCGACCGATTCCAGATAGCCGGTGCGCCGGCCGATGACGATGCCGAGCTCCACCTCCCAGTCCGTCTTGGTGGACCCGCGCGGGATCCGCACGTCGTCGTGGGGACCGACCAGGGTGTTGGGCGACTTGGTGAACAGGATCGGCTCGTCGGGCACGGCCATGCCGCTCTCGGCCGCGTGGTCGCGGTAGTTGAGGCCGATGCACAGGATCTGGTGCGGGCGGGCGATAGGAGCGCCGATGCGCTCCCCGGCGAAGCGGGACACCTGCCCGGCCGCCGTCCGCTCCGCCACGAGGGGGCGGACGCGGTCCAGGCCGCCTCCGGCGAAGAACGCCTCGTCGAAGTCCGTGACCACGTCGGAGAGGTCCACGTAGGTCTCGTCGTCGATGCGGGCCACGGGCTTTTCGGCGCCGACGGCGCCGATGCGCATGAGGTACACGAGCTCAGTCTCCAGAATGGGTCGGTGGGCGGTGGGGAGAGGGGCGGCCCCGGCGGGGCTTCAGCGGTGGGGCTCGCCGAGCGGGCCGAGCAGGGCACGGATCTCGTCGGCCGCATCGACCAGGGTGCTCAGCGGGGTCCGGTAGGTCAGCGCGCTGACGCTGACGGCTCCGGACGGCGTCCGCGGGGAGGTCGCGTACACGGGCAGGGCGAGGCAGTTGACGCCCGGCTCGTTCTCCTGGTCGTCGAGGGAGTAGCCCCGCTCGCGTATGGTCCGCAGCTCGCGGTGCAGGGCGTCGGCGGTGCACAAGGTCTGCGGGGTGCGACGCTCCAGGGGAGACCCGCCGATCCATGCCTCGACCTCCTCCGGAGTCTCCAAGTGGCGGGCCAGCAGCAGCTTTCCGACTCCGGTGGCGTGCGCGGGGTTGCGGCCGCCCACCATCGAGGTGAGCCGGACGGCACCGGTGGGCGGATCGACCTTGGCGCGGTAGACGACCTCACGGCCGTCGAGGACCGCGTAGTGCGCGGTCTCGCCGAACCGCTGCGCCAGCGCTTCGAGGACCGGGCGGACGCGGACATGGTCGGGCCGGGCCTCGTGGTGGGCGAAGGCCATCCGCAGGAACTCGTCCCCGAGCGAGTAATGGCCGCGGGTGTCCTGGCCGACGAGACCCGCCCGGCGCAGGGACGCAAGCGCCCGGTGCACGGTCGGCTTGGGACTGCCGATGACCCGGGTCAACTCCTCCAGACCCACACCCTCGGGGTACCGGGCAAGCTCCTTGAGAACGGCGAGCACCCGGTCCGACCCCACGAGCCGGCCGCTGTCGGCGCCGGTCGAGCCGTCCGTACCGGGGTCTGTCGGACCCTCGTACGTCTGCGTACGCTTCATGATGTTCCGGACTCTAGAGCGCCGTACCGACTATTGGAAGAGGCTCCATGGTGACGCTCCGCAGCGCGCAGTGGTACGAGGGCCAGGACCGCAATGCCTATATCCACCGGGCCTGGATGCGACGGGGCGCACCGGACGACGCCTTCACCGGGCGCCCCCAGATCGCCATCGCCAACACCGCCTCGGACCTGACCCCCTGCAATGCCCACCTGAACGAGGTGGCGGCCTCCGTGCGCAACGGCGTGTACGAGGCGGGCGGGATCCCCCTGGACCTGCCGGTGGTGTCGCTGGGCGAGACGAACGTCCGTCCCACGGCCATGCTGTGGCGCAACATGGCGGCGATGGCCACCGAGGAGATGCTGCGGGCCAACCCCGTCGACGGTGTCGTCCTGCTGGGCGGCTGCGACAAGACGATCCCCTCGCTGCTGATGGCCGCCGCCTCGGTGGACCTGCCCGCCGTCGTCGTGCCCGGAGGCCCGATGCTCACCGGAACCTTCCGCGGCACGCCCCTGGGCTGCGGCACCGATGTGTGGCGGCTGTCCGAGGAGGTCCGCGGAGGCACCCTCTCCCAGGAGGAGTTCACCCGCTCCGAGTCGTCGATGATCCGCAGCCGGGGCCACTGCAACACGATGGGCACGGCTTCGACGATGGCCCTGGTGGCCGAGGCCCTCGGCACGGTCGTGCCCGGTACGGCCGGAACTCCCGCTCCCGACAGCAGACTTCTGAAGGCCGCGCACCGCACCGGGCGGCTGGCGGTGGACATGGTGGGCGCCGACCGTCGGCCCGGTTCCTTCCTCACCAAGGCGTCCTTCCACAACGCGATCGTCGCGCTCGCCGCCGTCGGAGGCTCCACCAACGCTGTCGTCCACCTCCTCGCCATCGCCGGCCGCCTCGGCGTCGACCTCTCCCTCGACGACTTCGACCGCATCGGCTCCCGGGTACCGGTCCTCGTCGACCTCCAGCCGGCCGGCCGCTTCCTCATGGAGGACTTCCACCGCGCCGGCGGCCTCCTTGCCGTCCTGCGCGAAGTCCGCGACCTGCTCGACCCCGACGCCCTGACCGTCACCGGCAGCCCCCTGGTCGACCACCTCGACGACGCCCCGATCTGGGACGAGGACGTCATCCGCCCCCGCGCGCAACCACTCGTCGCCGAGGGCGGGATCGTCGTCCTGCGCGGCAACCTCGCCCCCGACGGCGCCCTCGTCAAACCCGCCGCCGCCTCCCCGCACCTGCTGCGCCACCGCGGCAGGGCGGTCGTCTTCGACTCCATCGAGGACTTCCACGCCCGCATCGACGACCCGGACCTCGACGTCGACGCCGACAGCGTGCTGGTGCTGCGCGGCTGCGGCCCCAAGGGCTACCCGGGCATGCCCGAGGTCTCCAACATGCCGCTCCCCAAGAAGCTCCTCGAACAGGGCGTCCGCGACATGGTCCGCGTCTGCGACGGCCGGATGAGCGGCACCGCGTACGGCACGGTCGTCCTGCACGTGGCCCCGGAAGCCGCGGCCGGCGGCCCCCTCGCGCTGGTGCGCACGGGGGACGTCATCTCCCTCGACGTCGAGGCCCGCAGCATCGACGTCGAGGTCCCCGCCGACGAACTCGCCGGCCGCACCCCCGACAAGGCCACCGTCACCGGCTTCGCCAACCCCCGCCGCGGCTGGGAACGCCTCTACGTGGACCACGTCCTGCAAGCCGACACGGGCGCCGACCTGGACTTCCTCGTCGGTTCCAGCGGTTCGGAGGTGAGCCGCGAGTCGCATTGAGCGGCCGTGGCGCTGTTGTCGTCCTCCACCTCGCGGCCGGACCGGGCCTGCGCGCGGCAGGCGTGCGCGGCCCGGTCCGCGCTGTCTCATCTCCGCTTCGGCAGCCTGCGGCTTCGCACCCGTCCTGGGCTTGTCGTTCGGGTCAACTCGGCGGCGCGGGGCCTGGGACGCGCTCCCCACGGCCTGGCGGTCTGGTCGAGGACCGGATGGTGCGGGGCCCCAGCGCGAAGGTGATGCTGTCGGCGGCCACGGCGCTCTCCGCGCGGCGTACCCCTTCGTCCGGTGCGGCCGCGCGTCGGTCGATCCGGACCGGGCGGTCTACGCGTGGGACGCACCCGCCGGTACCGGCATCGGGCGGTGCGTGGCGAGTGCCCGGTCGAGGTCGGACATCAGGTCCTCGGGGTCCTCCAGCCCGATGGAGAGCCTGACCAGGCCGGCGGCCGGGCGGGCCTCCGGGGCGACGGGCCGGTGTGTCAGCGAGGCCGGGTGCTGGATCAGTGAGTCGACGCCGCCCAGGGACACCGCGTGGGTGAAGAGGCTGACCGCCGAGGTGGCCTGCACGGCCTGTGCGAAGCCGCCGCGGAGGTCGATGGAGATCATCGCTCCGGTGCCCTTCAGCTGTCGGCCGAGCAGCCCCTGCGGGTCTCCCTCGATCCCGGGGTAGTGGACGCGGGCCACGCTCGGGTGGGTCGTCAGCCACGCGGCGATGCGCCGGGCGTTCGCCTGCTGGGCCCGTACCCGAACCGGAAGCGTGGCGAGTCCGCGGTGCAGGAGATAGGCCCCCAGCGGGTGCAGCAGACCGCCGGTGACCGCGCGGACCCGGCGCAGCGCGGCTGCCTGCTCCTCGCCGCAGGCGATGACACCCGCGATGACGTCGCCGTGCCCGCCCAGGTACTTGGTCGCGCTGTGCAGGACCATCGCAGCACCGAGGTCGACGGGATTCTGCAGGACCGGCGTCGCGAACGTGTTGTCGACGAGAACCGGAACGCCCTGGGCCGCGTCGACGACGGCACGGATGTCGACCAGTTCCAGGGTCGGATTCGCGGGCGTCTCCAGCACGATCATCGCCGTGTCCGGACGGATGGTCGCGGCGACGTCCGGTGCCGAGCAGTAGGTCACCTCGGTACCGAGGAGGCCCGAGGCCAGCAGATGGTCGGTCCCGCCGTAGAGGGGGCGGACGGCCAGGACATGGCGGCGCCCGGTCTCCTTCATGGTCGCCAGGAGCGCCGCGGTCATCGCCGCCATGCCCGAGGAGAACGCCACGGCGGCCCGGGCGTGCTCCATCTGGGCCAGCGCCGACTCGAACCGCGCCACGGTCGGGTTCCACAGCCGCGCGTAGACGGCTCCACCGTCCGCGTTCGGCGTCCCTCCGCTCGCCATGGCCTCGTAGGACAGCCCACCGGCCTCGATGTCGGGCAGTGGGCTGGTCGACGACAGGTCGATGGGAAGCGCGTGGACGCCGAGCTCTGTCAGGTCCTCACGGCCGGCGTGGACGGCCAGGGAGTCGAGTTGTAGATACGACGAGGTCATGCCCGTAGGGTGAGGCGATCCACAATGTACTGCAAGAGTTGTTGTGGTATCCATGGCCGATCGTCGATATTGGTGCGGATTCGGCAGGAGGAGGGCTCATGGCGGACCGGCAGCTGAAGAAAACACAACCCGCCGCGGCGGCGCTCGACGGCACCGATCTGGCCATCCTGGTCGCGCTCGTGGAGGACGGCCGGATGACCAACGCGGCGCTCGCGGCCCGGGTGGGCGTCGCCGAGTCGACCTGCGCCTACCGGGTCCGGGCGCTGCGGGAGTCCGGTGTCATCACGAGCATCAACGCCCGGCTCGATCTCGGTGCACTCGGCCACCCCATCCACGCCGTCATCAAGGTCCGCCTGGGCAGCCACAGCCGCGAACACGTCCGCCACCTCTATGACCGGCTGGTCAACGTGCCGGGAGCCCTGACGGTCTGGCATGTCGGCGGTGACGACGACTTTCTTCTGCATGTGGCCGTGGCGAGCCCGGAAGAGCTGCGGGACCTCATCCTGGAGCACGTGACCGTCCACCCGATGGTGCGGCAGACCGAGACCCAGCTGGTGTTCGAGGTGCGGGACGGCCGCGGCGTACTGCCCGGGTGAACCCAGAGACATCTCCGCCGCGCGAAGTGTTTCCTCATGGGCAAGCGACCGCTTAGTATGCGATGGACCCCGGTCAGACAGAGCAGTCCCTGGAGGCACCGCATGCAGGCATGGCAAGTGCACGAGAACGGCGAGCCGAGCGAGGTGATGCGGCTCGAGGAGGTGGAGCGGCCCACGCCCGGCGACGGCCAGGTGCTGCTGAAGGTGCGTGCCGCGAACATCAACTTCCCGGACGTGCTGATGTGCCGGGGCCACTACCAGGTGCGCCCGCCGCTGCCGTTCACGCCGGGCGTGGAGATCTGCGGGGAGACCGAGGACGGGCGGCGGGTCATCGCCAACCCCGCCCTGCCCCACGGTGGATTCGCGGAGTACGCCCTCGCGGACGCAGCCACCCTGCTGCCCGCGCCCGACTCCCTGGACGACGCCGAGACCGCCGCCCTGCACATCGGCTACCAGACCGGCTGGTTCGGTCTGCACCGTCGCGCTCACCTGGAAGCAGGCGAGACGCTGCTCGTCCACGCTGCCGCTGGAGGGGTCGGCAGCGCGGCCGTGCAGCTCGGCAAGGCGTCCGGGGCGAGGGTCATCGGGGTCGTCGGCGGCGCCGACAAGGTGGCCGCGGCCAGGGAGTCGGGCTGCGACGTCGTCATCGACCGCAAGAGCGAGGACGTCATCGCCGCCGTCAAGGAGGCCACGGGCGGCCGCGGCGCCGACGTCATCTACGACCCCGTCGGCGGCGAGGCCTACACCCAGTCGACCAAGGTCGTCGCCTTCGAGGGCCGGATCGTGGTCGTCGGCTTCGCCAGCGGCGTCATCCCCAGCCCGGGGCTCAACCACGCCCTGGTGAAGAACTACTCGATCCTCGGACTGCACTGGGGCCTGTACGGCACCAAGGACCCGAAGCTGATCGCGCACTGCCACGAGCAGCTCACCGAGCTGGCCGCCCGCGGTGCCATCAAGCCGCTGGTCAGCGAGCGCGTGCCGCTGGCCGGGGCCGCGGCCGCCGTGCAGCGCGTCGCCGACGGTGTGACCACCGGCCGGGTGGCCGTCCTGCCGTCCCTGGAGAACGGAGCCGCCGCATGACCGACGCAGCCGAACTGCGCAGCCGGACACAGGAGTTGCTGGCCGAGCACCCGCCCGCGACCACCGACCGCCTGGACTTCCTGGGGGCCCGCTTCGACGCGGGTCTGGCCTGGGTGCACTACCCGGAGGGCCTGGGCGGGCTCGGCGTACCCCGCTCCCTGCAGGCCGTGGTGGACGCCGAGCTGGAGGCGGCCGGCGCCCCCGACAACGACGCGCGCCGCAACGGCATCGGGCTCGGCATGGCCGCCCCGACGATCCTCAAGTACGGCACCGAGGAGCAGAAGCAGCGCTATCTGCGGCCCCTGTGGATCGGCGAGGAGGTCTGGTGCCAGCTCTTCAGCGAGCCCGGCGCCGGTTCCGACCTCGCAGCCCTGGGCACCCGGGCCGTCCGGGAGGGCGACGAGTGGGTGGTCAACGGGCAGAAGGTGTGGACGTCGGGCGCGCACAACGCCCGCTGGGCCATCCTCATTGCCCGCACCGACCCGAACGTGCCCAAGCACGCGGGCATCACGTACTTCATCTGCGACATGACCGACCCGGGTGTCGACGTCCGGCCACTGCGCCAGATCACCGGTGAGGCCGAGTTCAACGAGGTGTTCCTCACCGACGTCCGCATCCCCGACTCCCGCCGCCTCGGCGAGATCGGCGACGGCTGGCGGGTCGCCCAGACCACCCTGAACAACGAGCGCGTCGCGATCGGCGGCATGCGGCTGCCCCGCGAGGGCGGCATGATCGCGCCGGTCGCGAAGACCTGGCGCGAACGCCCCGAACTGCGCACCCACGACCTGCACCAGCGGCTGCTGAAGCTGTGGGTGGAGTCCGAGGTCGCCCGGCTCACCGCCGAACGGCTGCGCCAGCAGCTCGTCGCCGGACAGCCCGGCCCCGAGGGCGCCGGCATGAAGCTCGCCTTTGCCCGCCTCAACCAGGAGCTCAGTGGCCTGGAGGTCGAACTCCTCGGCGAGGAGGGCCTGTTGTACGACGACTGGACCATGCGCCGCCCGGAACTGGTGGACTTCACCGGCCGCGAGGCCGGCTACCGCTACCTCCGCTCCAAGGGCAACAGCATCGAGGGCGGGACCAGCGAGGTCCTGCTGAACATCGTCGCCGAACGCGTCCTGGGCCTCCCGTCCGAGCCGCGCACCGACAAGGACGTCGCCTGGAAGGACCTGGCCCGATGAGCGCACAGCCCGATCTTCTCTACTCGGAGGAGGAAGAGGCCCTCCGGGCCGCTGTCCGCGATCTCCTCGCCGACCACTGCGACGCGCCCGGCGTCATCGCACGCACCGAGTCCGACGCCCCGCACGACCTCGCCGCCTGGAAGGCCCTCACCGACGGCATGGGCCTGGCGGGCCTGCTGGTGCCCGAGGCACAGGGCGGCCAGGGCGCCACGCACCGCGAAGTCGCCGTGGTCCTGGAGGAGCTGGGGCGTGCGGTCGCCCCCGTGCCTTACCTCACCAGCGCCGTCGTCGCCACCGAGGCCCTGCTGGAGTGCGGTGACGGGGAACTGCTCGGGCAGCTGGCCTCCGGGCGGACCATCGGCGCCCTCGCGGTCGCCCTGCACCGCGCCCCCGGCACCGCCTTTCCGGCCGTACGACTGGAGAACGGCACCCTGCACGGGGAGCTGACCGGCATCGCGGACGCGGCGGCCGCGGATGTGCTGCTGGTGCCGGCCGAGGACGGCGGGCTGTACGCGGTGGACGCGTCCGACGCCACCGTCACCCCGCAGGTCTCCCTCGACCTCACCCGGCCGCTCGCGACCGTCACCCTGAACGGGGCGCAGGCGCGCAGGCTCGGTGACGCCGAACCCGCCGTACGACGTGCCCTGCGGTCCGCGGCGGGCCTGCTCGCCTCCGAGCAACTCGGGCTCGCCGACTGGGCGTTGACGGAGACGGTGCGCTATCTGAAGGAGCGCAAGCAGTTCAACCGGCCGGTCGGCGGCTTCCAGGCGCTCAAGCACCGCCTCGCCCAGCTGTGGTTGGAGGTCGTCAACCTCCGGGCCGCCGCCCGCAACGCGGCCGACGCGCTCGCCACCGGAGAGGATGTCGAGGTCGCGGTCGCCGTGGCGCAGGCCTACGCGGCGCCGGTCGCCGTGCATGCCGCGGAGGAGGCGCTCCAGCTGCACGCCGGCATCGGCATGACCTGGGAGCACCCGATCCATCTGAACCTCAAGCGGGCCAAGGCCGACTCGATCGCCTACGGCACGGCCGGCGCTCACCGGTCCGCCGTGGCCGAACTCGTCGACCTCCAGGCACCCTGACGCCCCCTGACGGTCACCCGGTGAAGCCCGCCCCACCTGGGGCGGGCTTTTTCATGCCGCCGTGCGGAAGGAGTGAACGGACAACGGCAGTCCGGCCAACTCATGGCATGTGCAGGTCCATTGGGGGCCTTTCCGCCCGATACTCCCTGTGGTTCAGACCCGCCCCACAGGGAGGCAGAACATGGCCCTCGTCACCCGCCGCACAGCCCTCACCGCGTTCGGCGCCACGCTCGCGGCAGTGCTCGCCCCGCCCACCGGCGCGTTCGCCGACGAACACAAGCACCGTGCCCCGTTGTGGAACGCCCACGCCCACAACGACTACGAGCATCCGCGCCCCCTCTTCGACGCCCTCGACCACCGCTTCGGCAGCGTCGAGGCCGACATCTTCCTCGTCGGCGACCAGCTCCTCATCGGCCACACCCCGGACGACCTCGACCCGAAGCGCACCCTCGAATCCCTCTACCTCGACCCGCTGGCCGCGATCGTGAAGGCCAACCACGGTTCCGTGTACCGCGGCTACCGCAAGCCGCTCCAGCTGCTCATCGACATCAAGACCGAGGGCTCGTCGACGTACCTCGAACTCGACCGCCATCTCCGGCGCTACAAGCACCTGTTCACGACCTACGCCCACGGCCGGGTGCACCCCGGCGCGGTCACCAACGTGATCTCCGGCGACCGAGCCGCCCGTGTCCCCATGGAGGCCCAGACCGTACGACGCGCCTTCTACGACGGTCGGCTCAGCGACCTCGGCACCTCGGCGCCCGCCTCCTTCATCCCGCTGATCAGTGACAACTGGCAGCTCAACTTCACGTGGCTCGGCGAGGGAACGTTCCCCGACGCCGAGCGGCAGAAGCTGCGCGGCATCATCGGGCAGGCGCACGCGCGCGGGCAGAAGGTGCGCTTCTGGAACACCCCCGACCTGGCCGGTGCCGCCCGGGACGCCCTGTGGAGCGAACTGCTCGCCGCCGGCGTCGACTACTTCAACACCGACGACCTCGCCGGGCTGGAGGCGTTCCTCGACGCCCACCGGGCGGCGTAGACACCACACGTTCGGCGGACAGGTCAGCCGCCCGGACGAACCCTCCGCTACGCCACACTTGCGGCCGAACGCCGCGAACCGGAAATGGCGGCGCAGCGGAGGAGGTTGACAATGGCGATTTCCATCTCAGTGGTGGTGCTGCTGACGATCCTGGCGGTGATCTTCACCCGCAACGGGGGACTGAAGATCTCCCACGCCCTGGTGTGCGCACTGCTCGGCTTCTACCTCGCCGGCACGAACATCGCGCCCACCATTCACAGCGGCGTCTCGGCGACGGCAGGCATCGTCAGCAGCCTCAGGCCCTGAGGTGCACGCCATCTCTCATGACGTCGAGAACACCCCGATGCCGTTCGGGACCGGCCGTTCCGCGTCGCCGGACGGGTGATTGCGTACGGTGACGGTGGCCGCCCCGGGCACTCGGGCGACCAGGGTCGTCGATCCTCCGCCGTCCAGACTGAAGGCATCGGTCGAGCCCAACGCCCGCATGGTGTCGGCCACTTCGGCGATCGTCAGGCCCTTGCGGTAGGCGGGAGCGCCGTCCAGTGCGAACAGCAGCAGCCGCTTCCCGCCGTTCGCGATGCCGACGGCTGTGCGCACGGCCCCGGTCGTGTCGTTCAGGCCCGCGAGGGGCTGGCCGCCCTCGAGGACCGGGTAGCCGCCGAGCGCGAACCTGTATGCCTTCCGGGTGGTGGCGGAGACCAGTCGGTGCGTCACCGTCACCGGCTCGCCCTTGAAGAACTTCCGCAGCCGCTGCGCGCCCGCCTCCCGGCCGACGAGCACCGTGGTCCCCGTGGCGATGGCACCCTTGCCGGGAGTGCCGGAGGTGGAGACCACCCTTCCCTTGCGGACCGTCACCTCGTAGGTGTCCGTGCTGCAGGCGGCCGCCCGGTCGGTGTTCGTGCCGCAGGTGGCGCGGACCCGGGAGACGCCGCCCCAGTCGGAGGTGAAGGCGCCGACCGAATCCTCCGGCAGCGCGTACTGGTTGAGCCCGCCCAGCGGCAGCCGTCCCGCCGGAGTGCGGACCGACCCGGCGAGCGTCAGACGGTCCAGCCGGGCCCTGCGGTCGACGCCCACGCCGAGCACGTCCCGGGTGGTGGTGCCCGGCGGCAGTTCCGGCCCGAAGCGCTGCCCGTCCGGCACCGACGCCTTGAGCACATGCCCGTTCGCGATCGCCGGCCCGTCGGTCGAGCCGGTCACCTCGACGCCCGGGTGCTGGGTCTCGGAGATGTTGAAGAAGTCGCCGTTGATGCCCGCGACGGCCCCTTGCGCGTCGGCCATCTTGGAGACGGCGGCACGTGCCGCCACTGCTCCCGGATACAGCAGGCCGAGGCGTACGTGCTTGTTGCGCAGGTCGACGGTGAGCAGATGGGCGTGGGTCACGCCCTTGGCGCCCTGGACGTCGAACTGCTTGTAGGTGACTCCCGGCGCGAGCGCGGTGCCGCTCTCCACACCACTGGCCGGTGCCGCCCCCACCAGGGCCGCACCGGCCAGCGCGCCGAATGCCGTGAGAAACGCCAGTGCCGATCTGACCGACGTCCGAACCGTTGCCTCGGATCTGCCTGCTGCGAAACGCTTCTGACGATGCGTCACAGTTCCCCCTGAGGGATCGTCAACTGTCTCAGGTCTCAGGGGCAGTGCATCAGATCGCGGTGGCCCGCGGGGTGGCTATGCGCCGACTACGCGAGAACGGGTGAGAAAACGCACCCCCTCGGGTGCTTCCAGCGAGAAACCGCTGCCACGTCCTGCTACGACGTCCACGATCAGCCGGGTGTGGCTCCACACCTCGTACTGGCTGCGCGACATCCAGAACGTCACCGGCTCCGGGACCCCGTCGACCTGCAGCTCCGCAAGCAGCACGTCCGAGCCGCCGGTGCGGAACTCGCCCTCCGGGTAGCACATGGGTGCGCTGCCGTCGCAGCAGCCGCCGGACTGGTGGAACATCAGCGGGCCGTGCGTGGCGCGCAGCCGGCGCAGCAGGTCGGCGGCGGCGGGGGTGAGTTCGACGCGCGGGGTCTCCTCATGCATGGGTCCAGGGCAGCACGGCGGAGGTTGCGAGAGGGTTGCACACGCTCCTCCTCCCTCACTTGGGGCGGCGATCCGGCACGAACACACTGAGCCGGTAGGTGGTCGGCTGCCTCAGCCGTCCGCAGAGCATGTCCACCCGTACGGTCGACCAGTCGATCCGCCGGTCCGTGGCCTGCAGATGCCGGAGATGCGCCCGCCATTCGGACTCGTCCTGGGTCTCGAAGACGGCTTTCCAGTGGCCGGCCTCGGGGGCGAGACGTTCGGCGGCTCGCCGCTGCTCCTCCCGTTGCCGGTGTTTTCGCTTTCGCTGCCCTGGCATCGGACCAGCATCGTCGGGGCACCCCACCACAGCAAGACGATTACGGCCGCCCGGGCG
This sequence comes from Streptomyces sp. NPDC001157, assembly GCF_053598255.1. Lineage (NCBI taxonomy): Bacteria > Bacillati > Actinomycetota > Actinomycetes > Kitasatosporales > Streptomycetaceae > Streptomyces > Streptomyces sp. NPDC001157. The sequence goes on along the minus strand of NZ_JBSFJW010000020.1, from coordinate 34,015 downwards.
CCGCATAGCAGCGCACCGACACCGTCTGCTCCGGTGCCCAGCGTTGCTCGACGACCTCCAGCAACTCCCAGCCCAGGCGCTCGTACAGGGCGGTCGCCGCGGTGTCGGAGTCGACGACGTCGAGCACGGGATGCAGGCCGTGCTGCAGGGCCTCCTCGACGGCCCGCGCCATCAGCGCGGCACCCAGCCCGTGCCCGCGTGCGACCGGCGACACGAACAACCGGCCGACCACGGCGGTGACGTCGGCGCCGACCACCCCCGTGCGGGCGGCCCATATCCCGGGCGCCGCGTCCCCCTCGACCGCCCGGGACAGGCTGAGATGCCCGACCACACGGCCGTCGAGCTCGGCCACCCAGGCCGCCAGCACAGAGCGCGGTGTCAGCCAATCGGCAGGGCGGTCGGGCCAGTTGAACGGATAACCGCTGTGCCGGTGCACGGCGGCCAGCGCCTCCACGCAGGCGGCGAGGTCACGGTCCGTTCGAGGCCGGACGAGACCGGATGGGTCGGTGATCCTCATGATCAGTCAGTATCAGGTACTGGCCTGGACCGGCTGCGGTGTCAGCCGTTGGTGTCCCTTGCGGTCGTAGTACCGCGTCATCGCGAAGCCGAAGAGCAGGCCTAGGGCCGAGCCGATCGCGATCATGATCCAGGAGCGGGTCAGGCCGGCGTCCCCGCGGGCCTCGAAGTACAGGATCGCGCGGACGCCGTCGCTCAGCTGGCGCATGGGCTCGAAGTGGGACAGGAAGCGGTAGAAGCCGGGGATGGCCTGGAGGGGGACGGTGGCGCCCGAGGACGGCAGGCCCAGGACGATGAACACGAACATGGACACCAGCTGGCCGATGCCGCCGAAGGCCGCGTTGATGGCCTGCACGCCCAGGCCGACGGCGAGGGAGGCGCAGTAGGAGTAGATCCACAGCAGCGGGATGTGGGTGGCGTCCATGCCCAGGATGCTGATGGTGGCGAGCATGACCAGGGAGACGCTGAGGACGGTGATGCCCGCGGTCATGGCCATCTTCAGCAACAGGGTCTGGGTGCGGTTGATCGGGACGGTGGGGCGGCGGGTGTGCCAGGGGCCGATCTCGTTGTCGGCGTAGCCGAGCGCGGTGTCGACGGCGTTGCTGATGACGTTGCCGCCGAGGAAGCCGGCCAGCACCAGCAGCAGCGTGTAGTAGAAGGCGCTCAGCCCGAGGCCGCTGTGGCTGCCGATCGGGTGGCCGACCTGGGTGACGACGTTCACCGGGTCGGCCAGCAGCAGCTTGGTCGTGGAGTTCACCTGCGTGCCCACGGCCGCGGTCAGTTGCCTGCCGATGGTCTGTGAGGCCTGGTGCGCCGCCGCCGTGCTGATCTGACTGGCGAGGGACGAACCCAGGCTGCCCTTGCCGGGGTTGGTGAGCACCGTCATCGTCGGCCTGGCGGTGGCCCCGGGCGTGGTCAGCGCGGTGATGGACGCGGTGAAGTCGGAGGGGATGACCAGGGCGCCGTAGACCTTGCCGGAGTCGAGGTCGTGCTGGGCCTGGGCGAGGCTGCGCGTGCGCCAGTGAGCCTTGTCGTTCGACTTGTCGGCGGTGATGGCCGCGGCGATCTGCGTGCCCGCGTTCTGCTTCTGACCGGCAGGCGGTGTGCCGGTGTCGGCGTTGACCAGGGCGATGGGCAGATGGTGCAGATCGCGCTGCGGGTTGACGATGCCGCCCATGTAGAGCAGGGCCAGCAGGAAGGCGAGCAGTCCGGTCAGGACGGTGGGCATGAGCCACAGCTTGGGGCGGCCCAGCAGTGTGACGGCACGGGCCTGGGGGCTGGCGTCGGCCATGGTTCTCCGTAGGTCGGGGGTCGGAGTGTCCCAGCAGGGCGGCTCCCCGAGGGGCAGCAAGCAGAGCCTACGGAGGAGCGGGCGCGGAGGCAGCCAGGCCGCGCGCGACAGGCCGGAACCGGACGGCGTCATGCGGGCTCAAAGGCAACCCACGGCACAACTGTCCCCTCATACCTGTTGACCCATCAGTCTGACGACCCGCGAGGAGTGTCTGTTGGACGGCATCGAGTCCTCCGCCGCACCCATCGGCCCGGCCCCGGACACAGGCGCCCCGCGGCACGGGGTGTCCCGCCGCCGGTTCATGGTGTACTCCCTGTCCGCGGCCACGCTGACCATCGCCGCCCCGCTCGCCTGCGACACCTCCTCGGCTCAGGGTTCCGAGCCCCGCCGCGGCCCCTCCGACACCGTGGTGACCGGTGCCGACGACGAGATGCTGGTCCTGGAGGTCACCCCGGCCAACAAGGTCGTCGTACGGCTGCCGCGGGTCGAGGTCGGCCAGGGCATCACGACCGCCGTCGCCATGATGATCGCCGAGGAGCTGGACGCCCGCCTCGCCGACGTCGACATCCCGCTCGCCGACGCCCGGACCAAGGGCAACCAGTACACCGGCGGCTCGAACTCCGTCGTCTCCCTGTACGGCCCGGCCCGCAGGCTCGCTGCCACCGCACGGGCCAGACTGGTCACCGCCGCGGCCAGACGCTGGCATCTGCCCGCCTGGAGCCTGCGCACCGGGAACACGATGGTGATCGCACCGGACGGCCGTACCGCCACCTTCGGCTCGCTCAGCGCGAGCGCCGCCCGGATCCGCCGTACGTCCGTGTCCGCCAAGCCCAAACCGGCGTCCAAGCACAAGGTGATCGGCCGGCCCACGTCCCGTATCGACGCCCGGGACATCGTCACCGGCAAGGCGAAGTACACCGGAGACCTGTCCGTGGCCGGGGCGAATCCGACCGTCGTGGCCCGGCCGCCGACGCTCGGCGGGAAGCTCGTCTCGGTCGACGACCGGGCGGCCCGCGCCCTGCCCGGTGTGCACGCCGTCGTCAAGGTCCCCGGCGGAGTCGCCGTGGTGGCCGAGTCCTTCCACTTCGCCTTCCAGGCCCGCGACGCCTTGAAGATCAAGTGGGCGCCGGGCCCGCTGGCCTCGCTGTCCGACGCGCAGATCCGCTCCCGGCTCAAGGCCGCGGTCCCGCACCTGGGTTCCCCGCCGCGCGGATCGACGCAGGTCGAGGCCGAGTTCGAGTTCGCCTTCGTCAGCCACGCCCCGATGGAGGTGCTGACCGCGATCGCGGACGTACGCGCCCACAAGGCCGAGATCTGGTTCTCCTCCCAGACCCCGACGGACGCCCGGGACAGCATCGCCTCGGCGACCGGACTGCCGGCGTCCGCGGTCACCGTGCATGTGCTGCGCGGCGGCGGCTCGTTCGGGCGGCGGCTGAACTTCGACGCCGCCATCGAGGCGGCCCTGGTCTCGAAGGCGGCGAAGCGGCCGGTCAAGCTGATGTGGAGCCGTAACGACGACATCCGCCACGGTCGGATGCGCCCCGCCACCCACCATCGTTTCCGCGCCAGCCTCGCCGCCGGCAGGGTGGTCGCCTTCGGTCATGCGATGGCCGAGGTGGGCGAGTCGCGCGGCCGGCAGGGGACCGCGAACCAGGCGGCCTTCGTACGGCCGACGCGGGTACAGGCGGCCGGTCCGTTGCCCAGCGACTCCGGGCTGTACAACTTCGGTCGCCTCTCCGGGGACTCCGGCGGTATCGAACTGGCGATCCCGCTGGGCGCCTGGCGGTCGGTGGACTCCGGGATGGTGCGCACCGCCGAGGAGATCGTCGTCGACGAGGTCGCCAGGAGCCTCGGCAAGGATCCGGTCGCCTTCCGCCGTACGACGCTGCGCAGCAAGGCCGTCAAAGCGGTCCTCGACAAGGTGGCCGCCGCCGGGAGCTGGGGGCGGGCCATGCCGGACGGGCACGCGCAGGGCGTGGCCGTCCACGAGGAGTACGGCTCCTGCGTGGCCTGTCTGGCCGAGATCGACGCCACCGATCCGAAGCACCCCCGGGTGACCAGGGTCGTGATGGCGGCCGACGTCGGCACGGCCGTCAATCCCCGTGGCCTGGAGGCCCAGCTCATGGGCACCGCCGTCGACGGGATCTCCACCGTGCTGCAGGCCGGACTGCACATCGACCGCGGCGCCGTGCGCGAGGGCAGCTTCGCCGACTTCCAGTGGGCCCGCCAGCGGCATGCCCCGCTGCACTTCGAGGCGCACATCATGCCGTCCGAGAAGGAGCCCGGCGGCGCCGGCGAACTCGGCGTCCCGGCTGCCTCCGGAGCCGTCGCCAACGCCTACGCCCGGGCCACCGGCACCAAGCCCCGCCGCTTCCCGCTCAACTTCTGACCGCCGCCGTACCAGCCTTCGAGAAGGTACCGATGCCCTCCTACTCCTTCACCCTCAACGGCAAGCCGGTCACCGTGGAGGCCCCCGCCGACATGCCGCTGCTGTGGGTGCTGCGCGACCTGCTGCACGTCACCGGACCCAAATACGGCTGCGGGGTCGGCGTCTGCCGCGCCTGCACCAGCCATCTCGACGGGGAGGAGTTCCAGCCCTGCGTCGTCAAGGTCAAGGACTGCGTGGACCGCAAGGTCACCACCATCGAGGGCCTGGCCGACGGCGACACCCTCCATCCCGTGCAACAGGCCTGGATCGACTGCGACGTCTCGCAGTGCGGCTTCTGCCAGCCCGGCCAGATCATGGCCGCGGCGGCCCTGCTGAAGAAGACACCCGAGCCGACCGACGCCGACATCGACGCCATCGAGAACGTCTGCCGCTGCGGCACTTACGCCCGCATCCGCGAGGCCATCAAAAAGGCGGCAGCCGACCGAGGCGGAGCTTGACTGTCCGACCGATTCCCCGGTCTGCACGACGACACGCGGTGCGAGTGGCCCGGCTCACATGGCCAGAAGGGCATGTCACCGACACCATGGGGGACGTCATCCGCAGGCTGAAGGGAGCGGCGATGTTCCGCAAGGTGCTGGTAGCCAACCGTGGTGAGATCGCGATCAGGGCGTTCCGCGCAGGCTACGAGCTGGGCGCAAGGACCGTCGCCGTCTTCCCGCACGAGGACCGAAATTCGCTGCACCGGCTCAAGGCCGACGAAGCGTATGAGATCGGCCAGCCGGGCCACCCGGTGCGCGCGTACCTGTCCGTCGAGGAGATCGTGCGTGCCGCCCGCCAGGCGGGCGCCGACGCCGTCTACCCGGGCTACGGCTTCCTGTCCGAGAACCCCGAGCTGGCCAAGGCCTGCGAGGAAGCGGGCATCACCTTCGTCGGGCCGAGCGCGCAGACCCTCGAACTGACCGGCAACAAGGCCCGCGCGGTGGCCGCCGCCCGCGCGGCCGGCGTTCCGGTGCTGGGTTCCTCCGCGCCCTCCACCGACGTCGACGAACTCGTCCGCGCGGCCGAGGAGATCGGCTTCCCGGTGTTCGTGAAGGCGGTCGCGGGCGGTGGCGGGCGCGGTATGCGCCGCGTCGAGGACCCGGCCCAACTGCGTGAGTCCATCGAGGCGGCGTCCCGCGAGGCCGCGTCCGCGTTCGGCGACTCGACCGTCTTCCTGGAGAAGGCCGTCGTCGACCCCCGCCACATCGAGGTGCAGATCCTCGCCGACGGCGAGGGCAATGTCATCCACCTCTTCGAACGCGACTGTTCGCTCCAGCGCCGCCACCAGAAGGTCATCGAGCTGGCCCCGGCGCCCAACCTCGACCCGGAGCTGCGCGACCGCATCTGCGCCGACGCGGTCCGCTTCGCCCGCGAGATCGGCTACCGCAACGCGGGCACCGTCGAGTTCCTCCTGGACCGCGACGGCAACCACGTCTTCATCGAGATGAACCCGCGCATCCAGGTCGAGCACACGGTCACCGAGGAGGTCACCGACGTCGACCTCGTCCAGTCCCAGCTGCGCATCGCCTCCGGCGAGACCCTCGCCGACCTCGGCCTGTCCCAGGAGACGGTGAAGCTGCACGGCGCGGCCCTGCAGTGCCGTATCACCACCGAGGACCCGGCCAACGGCTTCCGCCCGGACACCGGCCGCATCAGCGCCTACCGCTCACCCGGCGGCTCCGGCATCCGCCTCGACGGCGGAACCACCCACGCCGGTACGGAGATCAGCGCCCACTTCGACTCGATGCTGGTCAAGCTGACCTGCCGGGGCCGGGACTTCAGGGCCGCGATCGGCCGGGCCCGGCGCGCGGTGGCCGAGTTCCGCATCCGCGGTGTCGCCACCAACATCCCGTTCCTGCAGGCGGTCCTTGACGACCCGGACTTCCAGGCCGGACGGGTGACGACCTCGTTCATCGAGCAGCGCCCGCACCTGCTCACCTCCCGCTCCTCCGCCGACCGCGGCACCAAGCTGCTCACCTACCTCGCCGACGTGACGGTGAACAAGCCGAACGGCGAGCGCCCCGAGCTGATCGAACCCGTGAGCAAGCTGCCGGCGCTGCCTGCCGGGGAGCCGCCCGCAGGCTCGCGTCAGCGGCTGGTCGAGCTCGGCCCGGAGGGGTTCGCCCGCGCGCTGCGCGAGTCGCCGACCATCGGCGTCACCGACACCACCTTCCGCGACGCCCATCAGTCCCTGCTGGCGACCCGCGTCCGCACCAAGGACCTCCTGGCGGTCGCCCCCGTGGTCGCGCGGACCCTGCCGGAGCTGCTGTCCCTGGAGTGCTGGGGCGGTGCGACGTACGACGTCGCGCTGCGCTTCCTCGCCGAGGACCCCTGGGAGCGTCTGGCCGCTCTCCGGGAGGCCGTCCCCAACATCTGCCTGCAGATGCTGCTGCGCGGCCGCAACACCGTCGGCTACACCCCGTACCCGACCGAGGTGACCGACGCCTTCGTCCATGAGGCCGCCGCCACCGGCATCGACATCTTCCGCATCTTCGACGCCCTCAACGACGTCGGCCAGATGCGCCCCGCCATCGACGCCGTACGCGAGACGGGCACGGCGATCGCCGAGGTCGCCCTCTGCTACACCTCGGACCTGTCCGACCCGAACGAGCGCCTGTACACGCTGGATTACTACCTGCGGTTGGCGGAGCAGATCGTCGAGGCGGGCGCCCACGTCCTGGCCGTCAAGGACATGGCGGGCCTGCTGCGCGCCCCGGCCGCCGCCAAGCTGGTGTCCGCGCTGCGCCGCGAGTTCGACCTCCCGGTCCACCTGCACACCCACGACACGGCGGGCGGCCAGCTCGGTACCTACCTGGCGGCGATCCAGGCGGGTGCGGACGCGGTGGACGGCGCGGTGGCGTCGATGGCGGGCACGACGTCCCAGCCGTCCCTGTCGGCGATCGTCGCCGCGACCGACCATTCCGACCGCCCGACCGGCCTCGACCTCCAGGCGGTCGGCGACCTGGAGCCGTACTGGGAGAGCGTCCGCAGGGTCTACGCCCCCTTCGAGGCGGGTCTCGCCTCCCCGACGGGCCGCGTCTATCACCACGAGATCCCCGGCGGCCAGCTCTCCAACCTGCGCACCCAGGCCGTAGCGCTCGGCCTCGGCGACCGCTTCGAGGAGATCGAGGACCTCTACGCCGCCGCCGACCGGATGCTGGGCCGCCTGGTCAAGGTCACCCCGTCGTCCAAGGTGGTCGGCGACCTCGCCCTGCACCTGGTGGGTGCCGGGGTGGATCCCGCCGACTTCGAGGCGACCCCGAACCGCTACGACATCCCCGACTCGGTCATCGGCTTCCTGCGCGGTGAGCTGGGCACCCCGCCCGGCGGCTGGCCGGAGCCCTTCCGCAGCAAGGCGCTTGAGGGCCGCGCCGAGCCCAGGCCCGTGCAGGAGCTGAGCACGGAGGACCGCGAAGGCCTGGCGAAGGACCCCCGCGCCACCCTCAACCGTCTGCTCTTCCCCGGCCCGACCCGCGACTTCGACACTCACCGCCAGGCCTACGGCGACACCAGCGTGCTGGACAGCAAGGACTTCTTCTACGGGCTGCGTCCGGGCAAGGAGTACGCCGTCGACCTCGAACCGGGCGTCCGGCTGCTGATCGAGCTGGAGGCGGTCGGCGAGGCCGACGAGCGCGGTATGCGGACGGTGATGTCCACTCTGAACGGCCAGCTCCGCCCGATCCAGGTGCGCGACAAGGCGGCCGCCTCCGATGTCCCGGTGACCGAGAAGGCCGACCGCACCAACCCGGGCCATGTCGCAGCCCCGTTCGCCGGCGTGGTCACCCTCGCGGTCGCCGAGGGCGACGAGGTGGACGCCGGTGCGACCGTGGCCACCATCGAGGCGATGAAGATGGAGGCCGCGATCACCGCCCCCAAGGCGGGCACCGTCAGCCGACTGGCCATCAACAAGATCCAGCAGGTGGAGGGCGGTGACCTGCTCGTCGAGATCGGCTGAGCCGGTCACTCCGTAGCGCAGGGCGGGGTCGATGCCGACGGCGTCGACCCCGCCCTGCGTCGACAGCAACACCGTCTGGGCCGGGCGCCAGGTCACCCGCTCAGCAGGACCGTCGGTGCGTCAATCACTGCTGTGGGCCTGCCACCGCAGCTCTGTCAGTGCGCGGGTGAGTTCGGCGTCGTACTGATCGGCGTCAAGACAGAACGCCGGGGGCCGCACCTTGCCGCTGGGCACCCGCCAGTCGGACCACTCCACAATCCCGCCGTGCCGCTGCACGAACACGGACAGGTAGCCACAGCATCCGCCTGTGCACTCAGGCTCGCCGAGCACCACACGTCGCCCCTCGCCGTTCGCCCAGAGGGCACCGTGGTCGTCGCCGGCCGGTGCCTCCTGCGCAAACGGGCCGCGCCCGCCCGCTCCAACGGCCTCCGCCACGACGTCCTCGCCGTCGAACAGCAACTGCGACTGGGCAGCCCAACGGACGCCCGGCGGCAACGCGCTGACCTCAAGCCGATTGACCACCCGAGCACCCTACGTGGGATCTGACCGCCAGGCCCCAGTTCGGCGGCCGACCGGAGCGCATCTCACCGGTGGGAGGCTCGCACCATGCCGAGGTGAGATCGGTGGCTGCCGGTTCGTGGGAGGACAGCCCCAAGTCACCGAGTGCTGCGGTGGCTTCGACGAGTGCGAAGCCATCGATCGTCGAGCGGCAGACGGGTCTGTTGTCCACGGCCTTCTGGGCTTTGTCTACGGGGCACATCGTGCAGACGTGGCAACCGGCCGTCGGCAGGACCGCAACCCGGGCGCGGCGGGCGAGTTGGATCTGCCTGCCACGTCGCCCGCCGACGAAGCGCGGGCACGGCAGTTGGCCGAGGCGGTGGCTCTGCGTGCCGAACATCATGCGGCGCACGATCGGCATTCTGCGCTGTGACACTGATCGTGGCCGTCCGCCGGTTCTCCCGCGCGGACTGAGTTCCTGTTGGAACGGCGTCGAGGACACGCTCCAGGCTGGGGGGCAGGTGCAGCGAGCGCAGAGTGTGCGGCACCGTCCGGGCTGCGTCGGCGATCACGGCGGCGTCCCTTGCGCCGGCCCTCGGACTCAACGCCGAGGGCGAGACAGCAGCCGCGGAGGCCCATCGCGCCTGCGTAGCAGGTCCGACACGCGTCACGCCGGCGTCAGGCGGGCTGCGGGGCCGGCGTTGCCGGAGTGGCCGCGATCTTGCGGGTCTCGCGCATTATCAGCAGGCCGTTGACCACCATCAGTGTCGCGGTCAGGGCGTGGACGCCGAGCGCGGTGGCCACGGAGCCGTGGTGGGCCAGCACGGTGGTCATGTCCCCGTACGCGGCGAGGGCTTCGACCAGCAGCGCCCAGCCCAGCGCCCGGCGGTGGCCCGTCACCAGCAGGATGCCGAGGACCAGGGCGAGGACGACGTCGCGGATTCCCTTGATGATCAGGAAGCCGCCGCCGTCGCCGGACGGCCAGCTCGGCAGGCCGAAGGTCGGCGCCGTCGTCTCCGGGCTCAGGATGAACTCTCCTCCGAACCAGAGGATGAAGAGGATGAAGGCGGCGGCCAGAACGGTGTTGATCTTCTTCAGCGACATTGATCTTCTCCTTGCGGGTCTTTGTCGGCTTGGTGGGCTTCGTGGAGCTTGCGGCGGGTGGGCCCGGGGGCTCAGGTGAGGGCGGTGACCAGCAGGGCGAAGGCCGCGATGATGACGGCGACGCGGACGTGGTGGAAGCGGTCCCAGCGCTTCAACTGCTCTTTCCAGTCGGCGGGCCGGTTGTCAGGGGTCCACGTCTTGTTCCGGTTGTTGATCGGGACGAGCAGCAGAAGCGACATGACCACGCTGAGGATCAGCAGCGCGCCGGCGGTGACGACGAGACCGGTGCCGTGGTGGTGCCACCCGGCGACAGCCCAGATGCCGACGAGGACGAGTGAGCCGATGTACCAGACCGGCATCACGGCGCCGAGCATCCGACCCCCGTGGGCGTGGCCGAGTTGGCTGCTGTCCTCCGGGAGAGCGTTGAGGATCGGGTTGATGACGAAGGCGACGGAGAACTCCACCCCCACCATCACGCCGACGACCACGGTGGTGACGACCTCTAGTGCGTTGAGCATGACGACCCCTCAGGAATCTAGCGGTGCTAGCGGATGAGGCAACGCTAGTACTACTGCCGCTCGGTTGTCTAGCAGTGCTAGGATCGGATCATGTCGGTACAGGAACGCAGGGAGCGTGAGCGGGCGGAGCGGGAGCGCCTCATCGTGGCGACGGCTCGTGAACTCGCCGAGCAGCAGGGCTGGGACGCGGTCACCACCCGTCGGCTCGCCGAGCGCATCGAGTACAGCCAGCCCGTCCTCTACAGCCACTTCCGCGGCAAGCGCGAGATCATCGGCGCCGTCGCCCTCCAGGGCGCCGCCGAGCTGGCCGCGGCGGTGCGGACCGCGACCGCCGGAGCGAGCGGCCCGCGCGAGCGGGTCGCCGCCCTGGCCCGCGCCTACCTGGACTTCGCCGAGCGCAACCCGGCGGTCTACGACGCCTTGTTCCAGCTCGACGGCGGCCTGCCCTACGCCCGGGAGGACACCCCGGAGCCGCTGAAAGACGCCTTCGCCGCCCTGCTGGAGAGCCTGGGCGAGGTCGCCGGGGACGGCGTGGAGCCGGGGCTGTTCACCGAGACGTTCTGGGCGGCGCTGCACGGCCTTGCGACCTTGACCCGGGAGGGGCGACTGCCGCCGGGGGACACCGAACAGAGGGTGGAGCTGCTGGTGGACCGGCTCGCCATCGTCTGACACGCCATCACGGCGGCCGCAGCGCCGGGGCCCGCGGGCCCCGCCGCTGCCTGTGTGCGGCAACGCTTCCGTTCACTCACGTCCACACGGCGCAGGAACCAGACACCCGGCGACCACGCATGCTGAACGGCCCCCTTGAACTACGCGCCGGGCGAAAGTTCACACCGCTCGGCCGTCTTCACCTCACAGTGGTGACCATGCCGAACCGTGTAGCCGTCCTGTCCGACATCCACGGAGTCCTGCCGGCCCTGGAGGCCGTGCTCGCCGAACCAGACGTCAGCACAGCCGACCGCATCGTGCTCACCGGCGACATCGCAGCGGGCCCGCAACCGACCCAGGTTCTCGACCTGCTGACCAGTCTCGGCGACCGCGTCATCTGGATCAGCGGCAACGCCGACCGCGAACTCCTTGAGTACCGCCGGGGGGCACGCGGCACGATCCCCGATCCGATCGCCCCCTGGGCGGCCGAACAACTCGGCAAAGATCATCTCGACCTGCTCGGCTCGCTGCCACGATCGCTCTCCCTGTCCGTGAAAGGCCTGGGAAAGGTGCTGTTCTGCCATGCCACCCCTCGCGACGACGAGGAGGTGGTCCTGGTCGACTCCCGCCTCGACCGCTGGGAGGAGGTCTTCGAGGGACTGGATACCGACATCCGCACCGTGGTCTGCGGCCACACTCACATGCCGTTCGTCCGCCTCGCTCACGGCCGACTCGTGATCAACCCCGGCAGCATCGGTATGCCCTACGGACGATCCGGAGCACACTGGGCCCTCCTGGGCCCAGGCGTCGAGCTCCGCACCACGCACTTCGACATCGAGGCCGCAGCCACCCGGCTCGCACGGGAATCGTCCTGTCCCGAGATCGCCGAGTGGGCCGACTACTTCCTGCACGCTCGCGCGACCGACGCCGACGCCCTTGCAGCCTTCGCCCCACGGGACGGACGCGACCACAGCCCGTGACACTCGCTCCGCTGCGCCCAGGTAGGGCCGGCGGCCCATGAATGACGTAAGAGGGGCGCAGCCCCCGGGTGGGCGGCCTCACCCGCCCGGCCGTTCAGCGTGCCGCGCTGGACGAGCCTGAAGAAGAGCCCCCGGCCCGTTGGGCGGACCGGCGCAGGGGGACGGCGGGGGACTGGGCCGGAGCCGGGGCCGGGGTGCCACCCAAGCGGGCTGAAGAGGTCGACACCGTCCAGCCCCAGTTCCCTGACCGCGCGCTCGGCCTCCGTCACGGCGCGGGCGACGTCGTCCTGGTCGGCCGGGGCGCCCAGCGGCAGCACCGCGAAGCCTTCGAGAGCCTTGACCCGGGGTCTGCGCTCCACGATGCTGTGTTGCGGCACATGAGATGTGTGCCGTATTGAGCAACATCTGACTCAGATCTCGTACCAGCCGAGGAGTGGCCATGACGCACCAGGTCCGTGGAGTCGTCGCGCGGGGCAAGGGCGCCCCCGTCAGCCTGGAGACGATCATCGTGCCCGACCCCGGACCGGGCGAGGCGCTGGTGAAGGTCGAGGCCTGCGGGGTCTGCCACACCGACCTGCACTACCGCGAGGGCGGCATCAACGACGACTTCCCCTTCCTGCTCGGCCACGAGGCCGCGGGAGTGGTGGAGTCGGTGGGGGAGGGCGTCACCGATGTCGCCCCCGGTGACTTCGTGATCCTCAACTGGCGTGCCGTGTGCGGGCAGTGCCGGGCCTGTCTGCGCGGGCGGCCGTGGTACTGCTTCAACACGCACAACGCCAAGCAGAAGATGACCCTGGAGGACGGCACCGAACTGTCCCCGGCGCTGGGCATCGGCGCGTTCGCGGAGAAGACGCTGGTCGCGGCCGGGCAGTGCACCAAGGTCGACCGGTCGGCCTCCGCGGCCGCCGCCGGCCTGCTGGGCTGCGGCGTGATGGCGGGCATCGGCGCGGCGATCAACACCGGCAATGTCGGCCGCGGCGACAGCGTGGCGGTCATCGGCTGCGGTGGCGTCGGCGACGCGGCGATCGTCGGGTCGAACCTGGCCGGCGCCGCGAAGATCATCGCGGTGGACCTGGACGACCGGAAGCTGGAGACCGCCCGCCAGCTGGGCGCGACCCACACCGTCAACTCCAAGGAGTCCGACCCGGTCGAGGCGATCCGCGAGCTGACCGGCGGCAACGGCGCCGACGTCGTCATCGAGGCGGTCGGCCGCCCGGAGACGTACAAGCAGGCCTTCTACGCCCGCGACCTCGCCGGCACGGTCGTCCTGGTCGGAGTCCCGACACCCGAGATGAAGCTCGAACTCCCGCTGCTCGACGTCTTCGGGCGCGGTGGGTCGCTGAAGTCCTCCTGGTACGGCGACTGCCTGCCCTCCCGCGACTTTCCGATGCTCATCGACCTCTATCTGCAGGGTCGCCTGAACCTGGACGCCTTCGTGACCGAGACCATCGCCCTGGACGAGGTCGAGAAGGCCTTCGAGCGGATGCACGGCGGCGATGTGCTGCGCTCGGTGGTGGTGTTCTGATGGCCGCCCGCATCGAACACCTGGTCACCTCGGGCACCTTCTCGCTCGACGGCGGCACCTGGGACGTCGACAACAACGTCTGGATCATCGGCGACGACCACGAGGTGATCGTGATCGACGCCGCCCATGACGCCGACGCCATCGCCGAGGCCGTCGGCGGCCGGGCACTGCGGGCGATCGTGTGCACCCACGCTCACAACGACCACATCGATGCGGCGCCCGACCTCGCGGCGCGCACCGGTGGCCCGGTCCTGCTCCATCCGGACGACCTGCCGCTGTGGAAGCAGACCCATCCGGAGCGGGCGCCCGACGCCGAACTGGCCGACGGCCAGGTCCTGACGGTGGCGGGCGTCGACCTGGCCGTGCTGCACACGCCCGGCCATGCCCCCGGAGCGGTCTGCCTGTACGCGCCGGCGCTCTCCGCGCTCTTCAGCGGCGACACGCTGTTCTCGGGCGGACCGGGGGCCACGGGAAGGTCGTACAGCCACTTCCCGACCATCATCGAGTCCATACGGGAACGGCTGCTGTCCCTGCCCGGCGACACCGTCGTGCACACCGGCCACGGGGACACGACCACGATCGGCGCGGAGGCCCCGCACCTGCAGGACTGGATCGCACGCGGTCACTGACCTGCTGACCTGCTCGAAGGCGCTGATTCCGGCGCCGACCCCTGCCCTCGGCATGTTTCTTATCGTGCTCGCTGTTGCATGAAATGCAACATACGGCAGGGGTCATCGGGGCCCCTGAACTCCTTGACAAGGGTTCAGGGCGACCTCAGACTGATGTTGCGCTTACCGCAATCCGTTTCGTTATACGCACCGAGGTGTCATGATGATTCCCGTGTGCCGTCTCGCGGATCTCCCGCGAGGTGAGGCCTTCCGGCTCGACATCGATCCGCCGGTCTCGGTGTTCCATACCGACGACGGCGAGGTCTTCGCCATCGACGACACGTGCACCCACCAGGACGCCTCGCTCGCCGACGGCTGGCTGGAGGGCTGCGAGGTGGAATGCCCGCTGCACGCTTCGAAGTTCGACCTGCGCACCGGCGCCGTCGACGCCCCGCCGGCCAAGCTGCCGGTGCGGACGCACGAGGTGGTCGTCGAGGACGGCATGATCTACGTCCAGGTGTCGACCGACGCTCCCAACCTGCCGCCCTGCATCGCCTCCCGCCTCGCCGGAGGTCCCGCGTGAGGACGGTCGCCGTGGTCGGCGCCTCGCTGGCCGGCCTGTCGGCGGCGCGCTCACTGCGGGGGCAGGGCTACGACGGACGGCTCGTCGTCATCGGCGACGAGACCCACCGCCCGTACGACAGGCCCCCGCTGTCCAAGGAGTTCCTGGCCGGCACGATCGGCGAAGCCGACCTCGTGCTGGAGACGGACGACGAGGACCTGCGGGCCGAGTGGCTGCTCGGCGCCCGCGCCACCGGCCTCGACCACTCGCAGCGCGCCGTCCGGCTCGCCGACGGCAGTGAACTCCGAGCCGACGGCATCGTCATCGCGACCGGTGCCGCCGCCCGCAACCTCCCGGGCGCCGAGGGCCTTTCCGGAGTGCACACCCTGCGCACCCTGGACGACGCCCGCGCCCTGCGGGACGAACTGGCCCGCGGCGGACGCCTGGTGGTGATCGGCGGCGGCTTCATCGGAGCCGAGGTGGCCTCCACCGCCTACGCCCTCGGGCTCGACGTGACGGTGATCGAGGCGGCCCCGACACCGCTCGCGGGACCGCTCGGCGAGACCATGGGCGCCATCGTCTCCGCGCTCCACACCGATCACGGCGTACGCCTGTTGTGCGGCGTGGGCGTCAAGGGGCTGAGTGGCGAGCGGCAGGTCGACGCCGTGCTGATGGAGGACGGCCGCAGTGTCCCCGCCGACATCGTCGTCGTCGGCGTGGGTGCACGCCCGTGCGTCGAGTGGCTGGAAGGCTCCGGCGTCACGCTCGACAACGGCGTGAAGTGCGGCGCGGACGGCCGCACCAGCCTCGCCGGAGTGGTCGCGGTCGGCGACTGCGCCAACTGGTACGACCCCCGCGCGGGCGCCCATCGCCGCGTGGAGCACTGGACCGGTGCGCGCGAGCGCCCGGACGCCGCCATCGCCACGCTGCTGGCAGGCGGTGCGGTGGAGCCGGGCGTGCCCCGGCCGCCGTACTTCTGGTCGGACCAGTACGGAGTGAAGATCCAGTTCGCCGGTCATGCGGCCGGCGCCGACAGCGTGACGGTCGAGGAGGGCGCTGCGGACGACCGCAATGTCCTGGCCGTCTACCGGCGCGCCGGGCAGCCGGTCGCCGTGCTCGGGATGAACCAGCCGCGGCTGTTCACCCGCTGGCGCAAGCAGCTGAGCGCTTCGCTGTGAGTGCCGTGATGTGTCGTTTTTCGTCTGCGGCGCCATTGTGGCTGGTCGCGCCCCGCGGCGGAGCCGCAAACAAGCACCGCCCCGCGCCCCTACGGGGCGCCCCTCCCACGACGTTCCCGAGGAGTGCACGATGACCTCGACCAGCCTGCCGGACAGCCTGATCGCCACCCTTCCCGGCTCCTCCTACACGGATCCGGCGATCTTCGCCCAGGAGCAGGAGCGCATATTCGAGACCATGTGGTTCTGTGTCGCACGCTCCTCCGAGCTGGCCAAGCCCGGCGCCTTCCGCACCGTCGACGTGGGCCGCGAGAGCATCCTCGTCACCCGCTCCCGGGACAACTCGATCCGCGCGTACTTCAACGTGTGCCGGCATCGCGGCGCCAAGCTCTGCACCGAGGAGACCGGCGAGGTCAAGCGGGCCTTCCAGTGCCCCTACCACGCCTGGACCTACGACCTGAACGGCAAGCTGGTAGCGGCCCCCAACCTCACCAAGATGCCGGACGTCGGTCGCACCGAGTACGGCCTGGTCAGCGTGGCCGTGCGCGAATGGCTCGGCTACGTCTGGGTGTGCCTGGCGGAGAACCCGCCCTCCTTCGAGGAGGACGTCGTCGGCGAGGTGATCTCCCGCCTCGGCGACGTGGAGTCGATCGAGCACTACGACATCGACAACCTCTCGGTCGGCAAGCGGATCGTCTACGACGTCAAGGCGAACTGGAAGCTCATCATCGAGAACTTCATGGAGTGCTACCACTGCGCCACGATCCACCCGGAGCTCACCGAGGTGCTCCCGGAGTTCGCGGACGGCTATGCCGCCCAGTACTACGTCGGGCACGGCGCCGAGTTCGGTGAGGAGGTGCAGGGCTTCACGGTCGACGGCTCCGAGGGCCTGGACCGCATCCCGGGGGTCGCCGAGGACCAGGACCGCCGCTACTACGCGATCACGGTCAAGCCGCAGGTCTTCATCAACCTCGTCCCCGACCACGTGATCTTCCACCGGATGTACCCGGTGGCCGTCGACCGCACCATCGTCGAGTGCGACTGGCTCTACCTCCCGCACGTCGTCGAGAGCGGCAAGGACGTCAGCCGGTCCGTGGAACTCTTCGACCGGGTCAACCGCCAGGACTTCGACGCGTGCGAGCGCACACAGCCCGGCATGAGCTCCCGGATGTACGCCAAGGGCGGCGTGCTGGTTCCCAGCGAGCACCACATCGGTGCGTTCCACGACTGGGTGAACGAGCGCCTGGGCACCCCCCGGGGCTGACTCAGCCCAGGTAGCCCATCCGGTGACTGATCTCCTCCGCACCCTTGATCAGCACCGGGGCGAGCTCACGCATCCGCTCCTCCGTGAACCGGTAGGAGGGGCCGGAGGCCGTGACCGCCGCGATGACCTCGCCGTCCCGGTCCAGGACCGGGGCGGCCATGGCGTGCAGACCGATCTCCAGCTCCTCCATGGTCCAGGCGTAGCCGGCCTCCCGCGCCTCCGCGAGGTGCTTCTCCAGCTTGGCCTTCGAGGTGATGGTGTGCGGAGTCACCTTCTTCAGGCCCGCCTCGGCCAGCAGCGCGGCGCGCTCCTTGGCGGGCAGGTACGCCAGCAGGACCTTGCCGCTCGACGTCGCGTGCAGCGGGGTCAGCTGGCCGACCCAGTTGTGCGCGGTGACCGCTCCGGGGCCGCGCACCTGGTACAGGTTGATCGCGTAGTGCTCCTGCAGCACCGCGATGTTGACCGTCTCACCGATCTCCTCGGCGAGCCGCTCACAGACCGGGCGACCCTGCTGCGTGATGTCGATGCGTCCCGTCACCGCACCGGCCAGGCGTACGATGCCGAAGCCGAGCCGGTACTTGCCGCGCTCGCCCGCCTGCTCCACCAGACCGCGTGCCTCCAGGGCGCCGAGAAGGCGGAAGGCGGTGGACTTGTGAACATCGATCTCGGCGGCCACCTCGCTGACCCCGGCCTCGCCGCGCTGCGCGAGGATCTCCAGGACGCTGATGGCTCGGTCGACCGACTGCACTCCGCCGGCCTGCGAATTTGACGTTTCGGTGTCTTGGCTGTGGTTGCTCACTCCGAAACTATACGCGCAGTAAACAACACCACTGCAAGTAACCGTGGCGAAATCAACAACCCGTAAGTTGCGTGGCTCGCAACCTAGTGCGTATAGCGCTACTGGTACTAGCATGCCTCGCGTATCTACGGCGCGAGCGAGACGAGGCACCATGGCTCCCCAATACGACTTCGTCATCGTCGGCGGCGGTTCGGCCGGCAGTGCACTGGCGAACAGACTCTCGGCTGATCCGGCGAACAAGGTGCTGGTCCTGGAGGCAGGCCGCTCCGACTACCCCTGGGACGTCTTCATCCACATGCCCGCGGCACTGACGTACCCGATCGGCAGTCGCTTCTACGACTGGAAGTACGAGTCCGAGCCCGAGCCCCACATGGGCGGCCGGCGCATCTACCACGCGCGCGGCAAGGTGCTGGGCGGCTCCAGCAGCATCAACGGCATGATCTTCCAGCGCGGCAACCCCATGGACTACGAGCGCTGGGCCGCCGACCCCGGCATGGAGACCTGGGACTACGCGCACTGTCTGCCCTACTTCCGGCGCATGGAGAACTGCCTGGCCGCCGACCCGGACGACGAGTTCCGCGGCCACGACGGCCCCCTCGTCCTGGAGCGCGGCCCCGCCGACAACCCCCTCTTCGGCGCCTTCCTCAAGGCCACCCAGGAGGCGGGCTACGCCCCCACGGACGACGTCAACGGCTACCGGCAGGAGGGCTTCGCCAAGTTCGACCGCAACGTCCACCGCGGACGCCGTCTCTCGGCCTCGAAGGCGTACCTCAAGCCCGTCAGGAAGCGCCCCAACCTGACCGTCAAGACCCGCGCCTTCGTCACCCGCGTCCTCTTCGAGGGCAAGAAGGCGGTCGGCGTCGAGTACCAGCGCGGCAAGGGTGCCCCGCAGCAGGTCCGCGCCAAGGAAGTCATCCTGTGCGGTGGCGCGATCAACTCCCCGCAGCTGCTGCAGCTGTCCGGCGTCGGCAACGCGGAGGAGCTGAGCGCCCTCGGCATCGACGTCGTCCACGACCTTCCGGGCGTCGGCGAGAACATGCAGGACCACCTGGAGGTGTACATCCAGTACGCCTGCAAGCAGCCCGTGTCCATGCAGCCGTATCTCGCCAAGTGGCGGGCCCCCTTCATCGGCCTGCAGTGGCTGTTCCGCAAGGGGCCCGCGTCCACGAACCACTTCGAGGCCGGCGGCTTCGCCCGCAGCAACGAGGACGTGGACTACCCCAACCTGATGTTCCACTTCCTGCCGATCGCGGTCCGCTACGACGGCTCCGTACCGGCAGGCGGCCACGGCTACCAGGTCCATGTCGGGCCCATGTACTCCGACGCCATCGGCTCGGTGAAGATCAAGAGCAAGGACCCGCGCGAACACCCGGCGCTGCGCTTCAACTACCTCTCCACCGAGCAGGACCGCCGCGAGTGGGTCGAGGCGATCCGCGTCGCCCGCAAGCTCCTCAACCAGCCCGCGCTCGCGCCCTTCAACGACGGCGAGGTCTCACCCGGCCCGTCCGTGGAGACGGACCAGGAGATCCTCGACTGGGTCGCCAAGGACGGCGAGACCGCCCTGCACCCGTCCTGCACCTGCAAGATGGGCCCCTCCACCGACCAGATGGCCGTCGTCGACCCCACCAGCATGCGCGTGCACGGCGTGGAGGGCCTGCGGGTCGTCGACGCGTCGGTGATGCCGTACGTCACCAACGGCAACATCTACGCCCCGGTGATGATGGTCGCCGAGAAGGCCGCCGACCTGATCCTCGGCAAGGAGCCCCTCGCGCCGTCGAAGGCCGCGTACTACCGCCACCGCGACGCCCAGAAGCAGGCCGGGTAGGGCCGCCTTGAGTGCCACCGGGCTGAGGGCGCTGCTGGACAGCGTCCGCTACGAGGTGCTGCCGGCCAGGGCCACCGAGGAGAAGGTCCTCGCCCATGTCCCGCGCGACGTCGTGGTCACGGTCACGGCGTCGCCGGTCAAGGGCCTGGAGCCGACCCTCGATCTGACGGGCCGGCTCGCCGCGCACGGCTACCGCGTGGTGCCGCACGTGCCCGCGCGGCTGCTGCGGGACGAGGTGCATCTGAAGGAGGTCGTCGAGCGGCTGCGCGAGGCGGGCGTCGACGACGTCTTCGTGCCGGCGGGGGACGCGGACCCGCCGGCCGGGGCCTACGACGGGGCCCTGCCGGTGCTGCGCAGGCTCACCGAGCTGGGCGAGCCCTTCGCCCGCGTGGGCATCACCGGCTACCCCGAGAGCCATCCGCTCATCCACGACGACCTCACCATCCAGGCGATGTGGGACAAGCGCGCCCACGCCACTTACATCGTCAGCAACCTCTGCTTCGACCCGCGCGTGCTGGGGGAGTGGATCGCCCGGATACGGCGGCGGGACGTCACCCTGCCCGTGTACGTGGGCGTCGCCGGGCCCGTACAGCGGACGAAGCTGCTGGCGATGGCGACGAAGATCGGGGTGGGGGAGTCGACGCGGTTCCTGACGAAGCACGCGTCGTGGTTCTTGCGGTTCGCGGCGCCGGGGGGCTATTCACCGGACCGGCTGCTGCAGCGCAGCGAGGCGGGCCTCACGGCGCCTTCGGCGGGGGTGGCGGGGTTGCACCTGTTCACCTTCAACCAGATCGCCGAGACGGAGGCGTGGCGCTGCGCGCTGCTGGAGCGGCTCGGCGGCTGAGGGGGGTGCAGCGGGCGTGCTGGGGGCTGCCGCCCCCAGGCCCCCGCTTCGGCCCTTGAGGGGCCTCGTCCTCAAACGCCGGACGGGCTGGCGGTGCCGACCGGGGGCTGTATACGACTGCGGGGCGGGTCCGGATCCGGACCCGCCCCGCAGCCACTCTTCGCTCAGCGGAAGACCACCGTGCGGTTGCCGTCCACCATCACGCGGCTCTCGCTGTGCCACTTCACCGCGTGGGCCAGCACCTGGGCCTCGACGTCCCGGCCGACCGTGACCAGCTCGCCGGGGTCGAGGGAGTGGTCCACGCGGACCACGTCCTGCTCGATGATCTGGCCCTCGTCCAGGTCCGAGGTCACGTAGTGCGCCGTCGCGCCGACCAGCTTCACTCCTCGGTCGTAGGCCTGGACGTACGGGCGTGCGCCCTTGAAGCTGGGCAGGAAGGAGTGGTGGATGTTGATCGCGCGGCCCTCCAGCTGCTTGCACAGGTCGTCGGAGAGGACCTGCATGTAGCGGGCGAGCACCACGAGGTCGACGTCCAGCTCGCGCACCAGCTCCAGCAGCCGTGCCTCCGCCTCCGGCTTGGTCTCCTTGGTCACCGGGACGTGGTGGAAGGGGATGCCGTAGGTCTCCGCCAGGCCCTCGAAGTCCCGGTGGTTGGAGACGATCGCGGGGATCTCGATGTTGAGGGCGCCGGTGCGGCGGCGGAAGAGCAGGTCGTTGAGACAGTGGCCGAACTTGGACACCATGATCAGTGTCCGGGTCGGGGTCGAGGCGTCCCACAGCTTCCAGGAGATGCGGTAGGCCTCGGCGACCGGACCGAACCGGTAACGCAGAGTTTCCAGATCCGCGTTTGGATCGGAAACGTCGAAGTGCACCCTCATGAAGAAGCGGCCCTGGAGTCGATCATCGAACTGCTGGCTTTCCAGGATGTTGCCGGAGTTCCTGACGAGGAAGCCGCTCACGGCGTGGACCAGTCCGGCGCTGTCGGGACACGAGAGAGTGAGGACGAACTCACGGCCAGGTTGTGGGCGAGGGGACATGTGCGGCCTCCGTCGGTGCGTATTGCACAACAAGGTGAGCGATACGCAACATGGTCGGGCCGGTGTGCCCCTCGGTCAAGAGAGGAAGGGGCATTGACCCCCGTGCGAAATCGTCATCCGCCAACCTCTTGACGTCTGTCTGGACATTCGTCAGGGTGTTCCACCACAAGCAATTGAATGCACGATGCGCAACGAATTTCGGCTGAGAGGCTTGGCGCGTGGCAGATCTGTATGTGGACGGAGAGTGGCGCGAGCCGGTGGCCGGCGGGCGCCGCGAAATCCGCTGCCCCGCCGACGGCACCCTCTCGGCGACCGTAGCGGAAGGGACGCGTGCCGACACGGAGGCCGCGATCGCCGCCGCCCGCAGGGCCTTCGACGAGGGCCCCTGGCCCCGCACCCCCGAGCGCGAGCGCGGCGCCCTGCTGCTGCGCACCGCCGACATCCTCGAGCGCGACGCCAAGGAGTTCGCCCGCGCCGAGTCGCTGGACTCCGGCAAGCGGCTGGTGGAGAGCGAGTACGACATCGCCGACGTCGTCTCCTGCTTCCGCTTCTACGGCGGGATCGGCGGCACCGACGCCGGACGGGTGATCGACACCGGCCGCGACGACGCCATCAGCCGCGTCGTGTACGAGCCGGTCGGCGTGTGCGGACTGATCACCCCCTGGAACTACCCGCTGCTGCAGGCCAGTTGGAAGGTCGCCCCGGCGCTTCTGGCCGGCAACACGATCGTCCTGAAGCCCAGCGAGCTCACCCCCTCCACCTCCATCCTGCTGATGAAGGCGCTGGAGGAGGCCGGACTCCCGGCCGGCGCCGCCAACCTCGTCCTGGGCACCGGCCCCGAGGTCGGCGCACCGCTCTCCGAGGACCCGCGCGTCGACATGGTCTCCTTCACCGGAGGCCTGGAGACCGGCAAGCGGATCATGGCCACCGCAGCCGCCACCGTGAAGAAGGTGGCGCTGGAACTCGGCGGCAAGAACCCCAACGTCGTCTTCGCCGACGCCGACTTCGAGACGGCCGTCGACTTCGCCCTCACCGCCGTCTTCCTGCACTCCGGGCAGGTCTGCTCGGCCGGCGCCCGGCTGATCGTCGAGGACTCGCTGCACGACCGCTTCGTCGACGAGGTGGTACGGCGCGCGCGCCTGATCCGGCTGGGCGGGCCCTTCGACGCCGATGCCGAGACCGGGGCGCTGATCTCCGCCCAGCATCTGTCGAAGGTCGAGGCGTACGTCGCCGCGGGCATCGCCGAGGGCGCCGTACTGCGCTGCGGCGGTCAGCGGCCCGACGACCCGGCCTTGGCGAACGGCCACTACTTCCCGCCGACCGTGCTCGACGAGTGCACGCAGGACATGAGCGTGGTGCACGAGGAGTCCTTCGGGCCCGTGCTGACCATCGAACGCTTCACCGACGAGGACGATGCCGTACGCATCGCCAACGACACCGAGTACGGACTCGCCGGCGCCGTCTGGACACAGGACGCCGGCAAGGCCCAGCGCGTCGCCCGGCGGCTGCGCCACGGCACGGTGTGGATCAACGACTACCACCCCTATGTGCCGCAAGCGGAATGGGGTGGCTTCGGGCACTCGGGCACGGGCCGGGAGCTGGGACCGACCGGCCTGGACGAGTACCGAGAGCCCAAGCACATCTGGCAGAACATCCAACCCCGGCCGCAGCGCTGGTTCCGCGGCTGAACGCCGAAATGAGGTCGATCGTGACCCCCACACAGACAGAGGTGCCGCAGCGGCGTGGCACCCCCCAGGACTCGGACGGCACGCCCGTCATATCCGTGCGCAATCTGTGGAAGGTGTTCGGGCCGAAGGCCGACCGGGTGCCGCAATCGGAGGAGCTGTGCGGCCTCAGCCGCCGCGAGCTCATGGACCGCACCGGATGCACCGCCGCCGTACGCGACGTCAACTTCGACGTCGCGCCCGGCGAGGTCTTCGTCGTCATGGGCCTGTCCGGCTCCGGCAAGTCCACCCTGGTGCGATGTCTGACCCGGCTGATCGAACCCACCTCGGGCGAGGTCGTCTTCGAGGGCCAGGACATCCGTGAGGCGGACGCGGCCCGGCTGCGCGACCTGCGCCGCCGCAAGTTCTCCATGGTCTTCCAGCACTTCGGGCTGCTGCCCCACCGCCGGGTCGTGGACAACGTGGCCTTCGGCCTGGAGATCCGCGGCATGAGCAGGGCCGAGCGCACCAAGCGCGCCCTGGAGGTCGTCGAGCTGGTCGGCCTGTCCGGCTACGAGAACTCCTACCCCGACCAGCTCTCCGGCGGTATGCAGCAGCGCGTCGGCCTGGCCCGGGCGCTCGCCGGAGACCCGGACGTGCTCTTCTTCGACGAGCCGTTCTCCGCGCTCGACCCGCTGATCCGCCGCGACATGCAGAACGAGGTCATCCGGCTGCACCACGAGGTCGGCAAGACGATGGTGTTCATCACCCACGACCTCTCCGAGGCGCTGAAGCTGGGCGACCGCATCCTGATCATGCGCGACGGCAAGATGGTCCAGTGCGGCACCGGCGACGAGCTGGTCGGCGCCCCGGCCGACGACTACGTCCGCGAGTTCGTCAAGGACGTGCCGCGCGGCGACGTCCTCACCCTGCGCTGGATCATGCGGGCACCGGAGGACGGCGACGAGCTGGACGGTCCCGAACTGGGCCCGGACGTCGTGGTGAAGGAGGCCACCCGGGCGGTGCTCGCGGCCGACAAGCCGATCAAGGTCGTCGAGAACGGCAAGCTGCTCGGCATCGTCGGCGACGAGGAGATCCTCGCGGTGGTCGCCGGGCAGGAAGGCGGCGCGTGATGACCGTCGCCGTGGAGACACCCGAGAAGACGGAGGCCGCGGAACCGGTCGCGCCCGTCAAGACGGCCCGAAGGATCAGCCGGCCCATGGTGCTCGGCGCGATCCTCGTCGTCTGGCTGGTGCTCTTCGCCGTACTGCGCGGCAAGCAGACGCTGACGCTGGCGGCCGCCGACCTGACCGATCTGCACCGCTGGATCAACGACCTCAACGACTCCATCGGCGCCAACCGCAACTCCAACCCGCTCTTCCTGTACTTCTTCAACGAGATCCGGCTGGTCGTCGACAACCTGGCGACCTTCATCCAGCACCTGATCTCCCAGCCGTCCGGCGCCCGCCCGGTCCCGGAGATCGGCTGGCTCGGCGTCGTCGGTATCGCCGGCTACGTCTCCTGGGCCGTGGGCAACTGGCGGGTCGCGCTGCTGGCCGTGGCCGGGTTCACCTTCTTCGGGCTGCAGGGGCTGTGGCAGCAGAGCATGGACACCCTCTCCCTCACCCTCTCCGCGGTGTGCGTGGCGCTGCTGTTCGCGATCCCGCTCGGGGTGTGGGCGGGGCTGTCGGACCGGTTCAACCGGATCGTCAGGCCCTTCCTGGACTTCATGCAGACGATGCCGACCTTCGTCTACCTGGCACCACTGACCCTGTTCTTCCTCATCGGCGGCGCCTCCGCCACCATCGCCACCGTGATCTACGCGGCCCCGCCGACGATCCGCATCACCGCGCACGCCATCCGCAACGTCTCCCCGACGACGGTCGAGGCGGCCGACTCCCTCGGCGCCACCCGCCGCCAGTCGCTGCTGAAGGTGCTGCTGCCGATGTCGAAGCGGACCGTGGTGATGGGCGTGAACCAGACCATCATGGCCGCCCTGGCCATGGTGACCATCGCGGCCCTGATCAACGCGCCCGGGCTCGGCCCCGTCGTCCTCCAGGCGCTGCAGTCGCTCGACGTCGGCACCGCCTTCAACGCGGGTCTCGCCATCGTCGTCATGGCGATCGTCCTGGACCGGGTGACCACCGCGGCCGCCGCACGCGAGGAGAACGCGCGGAACGCCAAGCACGACTTCGCGAAGTGGCGGCGGCCCCTGCTGGGCGCCGGCGCCGCGGTCACGGCGGTCCTGATCTACCTGTCGCACACCTACCTGTGGGCGGCCGACTTCCCCGGTGACGGCACGGTCGGCAGCCACATCGCGAGCGCGGCGGACACTGCGACCAACTGGGTGCAGGACAGCCTCTCGGGCATCACCAACGCCATCCGTGACGTCATCACCAACGGTCTGCTCAACCCGTTCCAGACGCTGGTCACCGACTCCCCGTGGTGGCTCGTCGGCGCGGTGCTGGTGGCGCTGGGCGTGGTGCTCGGCGGCTGGAAGTCCGGGCTCACCACGGCCGTGTGCGTGGGCCTGCTGGTCGGCACCGGTCTGTGGTCGGACGCCATGACCACCCTGGCCTCGACGCTCGTCGCGACGGTCCTGGTGATGGTGCTCGGCATCGTCTTCGGGGTGTGGATGGGGCGCAGCATGATGGTGGACCGGCTGATCCGGCCCACCCTGGACGCCGCCCAGGTCATGCCGCCCTTCGTCTACCTCGTGCCGTTCCTCGCGCTGTTCGGCCCCACGCGCTTCACGGCCATCGTCGCCGCGATCGTCTACGGGGCCCCCGTCGCCATGAAGATCATCGCCGACGGGATCCGGGCCGTGCCCGAGACCACCGTGGAGGCGGCCACCTCCGCCGGGTGCAACACCTGGCAGATCATCACCAAGGTTCAACTGCCGATGTCACGCAGTGCCCTGACGCTCGCGACCAACCAGGGCCTGATCTACGTGCTGTCGATGGTTGTTGTGGGCGGCCTGGTAGGGGCAGGCGCTCTCGGCTACGACGTCGTGGCCGGTTTCTCACAGGGGCAGCTGTACGGGAAGGGGCTTGCCGCGGGTGTGGCCATCGTCCTTCTCGGAGTCATGTTCGACCGGATCACTCAGGCCGCGGCGCGCCGCGCCAGCGCTTAAGGAGCACGACACCATGGCAAGACACTGGCGAGCCGGCGCGGCCGGCCTGGCCGTCCTCGGCCTCACCCTCACCGCGTGCGGCGGGGCGAAGGTCGGCGACAGCTCCTCCGCGGGCTCGGGAAGCTCGGGCAAGTGCGGCACCTTCAACCTGGCTGTCAACCCGTGGGTGGGTTACGAGGCGGACGCAGCGGTCGTCGCGTACGTCGCCCAGCACAACCTCGGCTGTACGGTCACCAAGAAGAACCTCAAGGAAGAGATCGCCTGGCAGGGCTTCGGCACCGGCGAGGTCGACGCGGTCCTGGAGAACTGGGGCCACCCCGACCTGGTGAAGAAGTACATCGACCAGCAGAAGACCGCCGTGGACGCCGGCCCGACGGGCAACAAAGGCATCATCGGCTGGTACGTGCCGCCGTGGCTGGCCAAGGCGCACCCCGACATCCTCGACTGGAAGAACCTCAACAAGTACGCGTCGAAGTTCAAGACGTCCGAGTCGGGCGGCAAGGGCCAGCTCCTGGACGGCGACCCGTCGTACGTCACCAACGACGAGGCGCTGGTCAAGAACCTGAAGCTGAACTTCAAGGTGGTGTACGCGGGCAGCGAGACGGCGCTGATCCAGGCCTTCCGCACCGCCGAGAAGAACAAGCAGTGGGCGATCGGCTACTTCTACGAACCGCAGTGGTTCCTGTCCGAGGTGCCGCTGAAGAAGGTCAGCCTGCCCGCCTACAAGACGGGCTGCGACACCGACGCGGCGAAGGTCGCCTGCGACTATCCCGTCTACAACCTCAACAAGATAGTCAGCGCGAAGTTCGCCAAGGCCGGCAGCCCCGCCTACAACCTGGTGAAGAACTTCAACTGGACGAACGACGACCAGAACGAGGTCGCCAAGTACATCGCCCAGGACAAGATGACGGACGACGCGGCGGCCAAGAAGTGGGTCGAGGCCAACAAGGACAAGGTCGACGCCTGGATCAAGTGAGCTGAGGCCACGGGCCGGTTGAACATGCCCGGCGGGCGGTACGCGCAGTCGCGTACCGCCCGCCGGGCATCGCCGTGTTTCGGCCCGTTTTCCGACGTCACAGACCCCTTGACACCCCCTCCCGCGACAGGCACGCTGAGTTGCGCAACCTGAATCACGTTGCGCACAAAGCAACTCGACGGTTTTGAATTTCGGAGGTGCGGCGATGGCGGGACCCCGAGTGGTGATCATCGGAGCGGGCGTCGTGGGAGCGGCCCTCGCTGACGAGATCTCCGCGCGAGGCTGGACCGAAGTGACCGTGGTCGACCAGGGCCCGCTGCCCGCCACGGGAGGCTCCACCTCACATGCGCCGGGCCTGGTATTCCAGACCAACTCCTCCAAGACCATGACCGAGCTGGCCCGCTACACCGTCGAGAAGTTCTGCTCCCTCGATGTCGACGGCAAGCCCTGCTTCCTGCAGGTCGGCGGCCTCGAAGTGGCGACCACCCCGGAGCGCCTCGCGGAACTGCACCGCCGCCACGGCTGGATCACCGCCTGGGGCATCGAAGCCCGGCTGCTGAGCGCCGACGAATGCGTCGAGCAGCACCCGCTGGTCAACCGGGACAAGGTCCTCGGCGGCCTCCTCGTCCCCACGGACGGCCTGGCCAAGGCGGTCCTCGCCGTGGAGGCACAGATCCGCCGCGCCACCGAGCGCGGCGTGACCTTCCTGGCCCGCCACGAGGTCCTGGACGTCCAGCAGGCCGACGGCCGCGTCACCGGCGTCCTCACCGACCAGGGCGAGATCGCGGCCGACATCGTCGTGTGCTGCGCCGGCATCTGGGGCCCGAAGATCGCCCGCATGGTGGGCATGAACCTCCCGCTGACCCCGCTCGCCCACCAGCTCGCCTGGACCGGTCCCGTCCCGGCGCTCGCCGGCCAGACCGAGGAGGCGGTCCGCCCGATCCTGCGCCACCAGGACGCCGACCTCTACTACCGCGACCGCTTCGACGGCATCGGCATCGGCTACTACGGCCACCGCCCGATGCCCATCACCGCCGACGAGATCCTCTCCGTCGACGAGGCCGCCGACATGCCCTCGGTCATGAAGTTCACCGAGGAGGACTTCGAGCCCGCCTGGGCCGAGACCCAGTCCCTGCTCCCCGCGACGCGGGAGGCCAAGGTCGAGGAGGGCATCAACGGCCTGTTCTCCTTCACCACCGACAACTTCCCGCTGCTCGGCGAGTCGAGCGACGTCAAGGGCTTCTGGGTCGCCGAGGCCGTCTGGGTCACGCACTCGGCGGGCGTCGGCCGGGCCATGGCCGAGTGGCTGGTCGACGGCTACTGCTCCTCCTTCGACCTGCACGAGTGCGACGTCAACCGCTTCGAGCCGCACCAGCTCTCCCCGGAGTACGTCCTGGCCCGCGACTGCCAGAACTTCGTCGAGGTCTACGACATCCTCCACCCCCTCCAGCCGTCCGGGAAGCCGCGCCCGATCCGCACCAGCCCCTTCCACGCCCGCCAGCAGGAGCACGGCGCCTTCTTCCTGGAGGCGAACGGCTGGGAGCGCCCGCAGTGGTACGAGGCCAACGCCTCCCTCGTCGAGGGCCGCAACATCCCCACGCCCAACGACTGGGCGGCGCAGTACTGGTCGCCCATCGTCGGCGCGGAGGCGCAGGCCACCCGCGAGACCGTCGCCATGTACGACATGACGGCCCTCAAGCGCCTCGAGGTCAGCGGCCCCGGCGCCGCCGACTTCCTGGAGGGCCTGACCACGAGCAAGGTCGCCAAGTCGGTCGGCTCGGTGACGTACACCCTGCTGCTCGACCACGACGGCGGCATCCGCAGCGACGTCACCGTCGCCCGCCTGGCCCCCGACCTCTTCCAGGTCGGCGCCAACGGCAACCTCGACCTCGACTGGTTCACCCGCCACCTCCCCGCCGACGGCACCGTCCAGGTCCGCGACATCACCCCCGGCACCTGCTGCATCGGCCTGTGGGGCCCGCTGGCCCGCAAGGTCCTGCAGCCGCTGACGGACGAGGACTTCTCCAACGACGGGTTGAAGTACTTCCGTGCCAAGCGCGCCTACATCGGCTCGGTGCCGGTGACCGCGATGCGGCTGTCGTACGTCGGTGAACTCGGCTGGGAGCTGTACACCACCGCCGACCAGGGCCAGAAGCTGTGGGACACCCTGTGGCAGGCGGCCAAGCCGCTGGGGGGCATCATCGCCGGACGCGGCGCCTTCAACAGCCTCCGCCTGGAGAAGGGGTACCGGTCCTTCGGCACGGACATGACCTACGAGCACGACCCGTACGAGGCCGGGGTCGGGTTCGCCGTGAAGCTCGACAAGGGTGAGTTCATCGGCAAGGCCGCGCTTGAGCGCCGCAAGGAGAACGTGCGGCGCAAGTTGACCTGCCTCACCATCGACGACCCGCAGTCCGTCGTCCTCGGCAAGGAGCCGGTGTTCGACGGTGACCGTGCGGTCGGTTATGTCACCAGCGCGGCGTACGGCTACACGATCGGCAAGGGCATTGCGTATGCGTGGCTGCCGAGTGAGCTGGCCGCTCCTGGGACGACGCTGCAGATCGGGTACTTCGATCAGCGCATCGAGGCGGTCGTGGCCGAGGAGCCGCTGTTCGACCCGACGATGTCCCGTCTTCGTGGGTGAGTGGTTCGTAGGGGTTGCCTCGATGGGTTGTCGATCGTCTGCTCGTGAGTCGTGGCTGGTCGCGCCGTTCCTCGCGCCCCTTAAGAAGCTGCAGTTGCCCTATGGGAAGGAGTGCCGTCCGTGACCGCACAGGTGCTCGACGGCAAGGCCACCGCCGCCAAGATCCGACGCGAACTCGCCGAGCGCGTCGCCAAGTTGACCGCCGGCGGCGGGCGTCCGCCCGGCCTCGGCACCGTTCTCGTCGGCGACGACCCCGGCAGTCATGCCTACGTCGGCGGGAAGCACCGGGACTGTGCTCAGGTGGGGATCGCCTCCATCCGCCGGGATCTGCCCGCGGACGCGACCCAGCAGCAGGTCGAGGACGTCATCGACGAGCTCAACGCCGACCCGGCCTGCACCGGCTACATCGTCCAGCTCCCGCTTCCGGGGCACCTGGACGCGGGCGCCGTACTGGCCCGCATGGACCCGGCCAAGGACGCCGACGGACTGCACCCCGTGAACCTCGGCCGGCTCGTCCTGGGCACCGAGGCGCCGCTGCCCTGCACCCCGCGCGGCATCGTCGAACTGCTCCGCCGCTACCAGGTGCCCCTCGCGGGCGCCCGGGTGTGCGTGATCGGACGCGGGATCACAGTCGGACGGCCCATCGGCCTCCTCCTGACCCGTCGCTCCGAGAACGCCACCGTCACCCTCTGCCACACCGGCACCAAGGGCCTGCCCTGGCACGTGCGCGAGGCGGACATCGTCATCGCGGCCGCCGGCTCGCCCGGACTGATCACCAAGGACATGCTGCGCCCCGGCGCGGCCGTCCTGGACGTCGGCATCACCCGCACCGAGAACGGGCTGGTCGGCGACATCCACCCGGCGGCCGCCGAGGTCGCCGGCTGGCTCGCGCCGATGCCCGGGGGAGTTGGACCCATGACCCGCGCGATGTTGCTGGCCAACGTCGTCGAGGCCGCCGAGAGGAACGCGAACGCCGTATGAACGCGCTGAACACCCCCCTGGCGGAGCTGGACCCCGAGGTCCACGAAGCGCTCGCCGCCGAACTGCACCGCCAGCAGTCCACCCTGGAGATGATCGCCTCCGAGAACTTCGCCCCCACCGCGGTGATGGAGGCCCAGGGCTCGGTCGCGACCAACAAGTACGCCGAGGGCTACCCCGGCCGCCGCTACTACGGCGGCTGTGAACATGTCGACGTCACCGAGCGCCTGGCGATCGAGCGCATCAAGTCCCTCTTCGGAGCGGGGTTCGCCAACGTCCAGCCGCACTCCGGCGCCCAGGCCAACACCGCCGTCTTCTTCGCGCTGCTCCAGCCCGGCGACACGATCCTCGGCCTGGACCTCGCGCACGGCGGCCACCTCACGCACGGCATGCGGATCAACTACAGCGGCAAGATGCTGAACGTGGTGCCCTACCACGTGTCCGAGGCCGACAACCTGGTCGACATGGACGAGGTCGAGCAGCTCGCCAAGGAACACCGCCCCAAGATGATCATCGCGGGCTGGTCGGCCTACCCCAGGCAGCTGGACTTCGCGGCCTTCCGCCGGATCGCCGACGAGGTCGGCGCCCTGCTGATGGTGGACATGGCGCACTTCGCGGGCCTGGTGGCCGCGGGACTGCACCCGAACCCGGTCCCGCACGCCCACGTCACCACCACGACCACCCACAAGACCCTCGGCGGCCCGCGCGGCGGAGTGATCCTCACCAACGAGGCCGACCTCGCCAAGAAGATCAACTCGGCGGTGTTCCCGGGTATGCAGGGCGGCCCGCTGGAGCACGTGATCGCCGCGAAGGCGGTGTCCTTCAAGGTCGCCGCGTCCCCGGAGTTCGCCGAGCGCCAGGCCCGTACGCTGGCCGGTTCCCGCATCCTGGCCGAGCGCCTCACGCAGCCGGACGCGGCGGCAGCGGGCGTGAAGGTCCTCACCGGAGGCACGGAAGTCCACCTGGTCCTGGTGGACCTGCGGGAGTCGCCGCTGGACGGCCGCCAGGCGGAGGACCTCCTCCACGAGATCGGCATCACCGTCAACCGCAACGCGGTCCCCTTCGACCCCCGCCCGCCGATGGTCACCTCGGGCCTGCGCATCGGCACCCCGGCGCTGGCCACCCGCGGCTTCACGGAGGAGGACTTCACGGAGGTCGCCGACGTGATCGCGCTGGCCCTCCAGCCCGGACCCGACATCGCGGCCCTGCGCGCCCGCACCGAGGCCCTGGCCGCCAAGCACCCGCTCTACCCGCACCTTTCCGGTACTTCAGGAGACGCCCGATGAGCCCCACCACCCCCGGCGCCGACCTCCCCGACCACCCGGACTTCCTCTGGCGCAACCCGGAGCCGAAGCGGTCGTACGACGTGGTGATCGTGGGCGGCGGCGGCCACGGCCTGGCCACCGCCCACTACCTGGCCAAGAACCACGGCATCACCAACGTCGCCGTACTGGAGAAGGGCTGGCTCGCGGGCGGCAACATGGCCCGCAACACCACGATCATCCGCTCCAACTACCTGTGGGACGAGAGCGCGGGCATCTACGAGCACGCCCTCAAACTCTGGGAGGGCCTGGACGAGGAGCTGGACTACCCGATCCTCTTCTCCCAGCGCGGTGTGCTGAACCTCGCCCACAGCCTCCAGGACGTCCGCGACAGCGTCCGTCGCGTCGAGGCGAACCGCCTCAACGGCGTGGACGCAGAGTGGCTGGACGCCGAGCAGGTGAAGGAAGTCTGCCCGATCGTCAACATCTCTCCGGACGTGCGCTACCCGGTCCTCGGCGGCACCTACCAGCCCCGCGCAGGCATCGCCAAGCACGACTACGTGGCCTGGGGTTTCGCCCGCTCCGCGGATGCGGCCGGCATCGACATCATCCAGAACTGCGAGGTCACCGGCCTGGACGTGGTCGGCGGCCGAGTGGTCGGGGTCCAGACCGACCTGGGCCCGATCGCGGCCGGCAAGGTGGCCCTCTGCTCCGCCGGCCACACCTCGGTCCTCGCCGCCATGGCAGGCATCGACCTCCCGGTCCAGAGCCACCCCCTCCAGGCCCTGGTCTCGGAGCTCCTGGAACCGGTGCACCCCACCGTGGTCATGTCCAACGCCGTCCACGTGTACGTCAGCCAGGCACACAAGGGCGAGCTGGTGATGGGCGCGGGCATCGACGCGTACAACTCCTACACCCAGCGCGGCGCCTTCCACATCATCGAGGACCAGATGGCGGCGGCCCTGGAGCTCTTCCCGGTCTTCGCCCGCGCCCACGTCCTGCGCACCTGGGGCGGCATCGTCGACGTCAGCCCCGACGCCTCGCCGATCGTCGGCCTCAGCCCCGTCGACAACCTCTACCTCAACTGCGGCTGGGGCACGGGCGGCTTCAAGGCCACCCCGGGCGTCGGCTGGGTCTACGCCCACACCATCGCCCACGACACGCCCCACCCGCTCAACGCCCCCTTCTCGCTCGACCGTTTCACCACCGGCGCGCTCGTCGACGAGCACGGCGCTGCCGCGGTGGCCCACTAGGGAGCCCGAACCATGCTGTTGATCTCATGCCCGTGGTGCGGGCCCCGCGACGAGTCCGAGTTCCACTACGGCGGCCAGGCCCATGTCCCGTATCCCGAGGACCCGTCGTCCCTGACCGACGAAGAGTGGGCCAAGTACCTCTTCTTCCGCGACAACCCCAAGGGCCCCTTCGCCGAACGCTGGAGCCACTCGGCGGGCTGCCGCCGCTGGTTCAACGCGGTCCGGGACACGTCGACGAACGAGATCCTGGCGGTGTACCGGGCGGGGGAAGCACGTCCGGCGACTCACGAGCCCCGGCCAGTACAACCAGCCCGTCCGGCGTTTGAGGACGAGGCCCCTTCAGGGCCGACCGGGGGTCTGGGGGCAGAGCCCCCAGCCGGGGTCCAGGGGGCAGGCCCCCGGGTTTCGGGAAGGGGCGGGGTGGGGGAGAACCAGCCGTTCCGCCTGACCACCGGCGGCCGAGTCGACCGCGACACCCCCCTGACCTTCACTTTCGACGGCATTGAATACCAGGGCTACCGCACCGAC